>JANOLT010000376.1:0-3565 GCA_031419915.1 Holophagaceae bacterium | reverse complement strand
AGATCGGCGGGCGCTTCGGGGAGATCTTCTATGGCGGCGGAGCGGGCGATGGGGAAGGGGCCTTTGAGTAAGCCTGATTGAACTTCTCGTGCACTTGTGGTGTGCCATTTTTTTAAAGTCGGCATCAGCGCGGTTCGAACTATCGGGTTCTCGTAATCTCGCTGGAAAATTTCGGCAATGGTCCCTGCCTTTGGCTCTGCAGATCGCGACAATGCAGTACCCCAGGACTGGATGTAAATAGGCGGAGAATCCCTGAACCCTGTATTCAACCAATCGAGGGTCAAACCATTCACGGTTCCATCAGGAAAACCATCGAGCCATCGTTGGAACAACCCACTTCTCAATCCAGGTGGAGTGAATGATGGCGGGTCCCCCAACCCCAGGACCGCCCGCAGCTCTTTTCTGATGAACAGGGCATTCATCGATGGATGCATTTCCTTCCGTTGTTCCCAAGGAGCACGGTTCCACGCGTCCAACAGGGCTATGACAGCTCCGGGAGTAGCAGGAATCAGTGGCAGCAATTCCTTCTCTTTCCCCGCCATCACCAGCCTTAACCGCGCGGCCTGCGCACGGACAGGTTCCACCTTGCCTTCTGCTTGCAGTGTGTCCAAAAAGTTCTGAAGTTCCTTCGACACCTCGCCGCCCTGCAGCCGTGCGGTGGCGATGTTGGCGTCCAGGTACAGATGCTTGGGCCAGATCTTAGCGTCCTCGGGTTTTAAACCGTCCAGTGCGCTCAGGGCCTTGGGGCTCTTTAATCGGTTGAGGAAATGCAGTGCCGTGAATCGCTCCTGGGGGGTCTTCGCTTCCTTGGCTTTGGCTTCCCATATTTCGACGGTCGGGTTCTCCAACTCCGGCGGCAGCAGCTTGGGCATTCCGGGCGCGCCGATGCGCTGCAGAGTGAGCTGGTAGCGTTCGCGGTCGGTTTTGGACAATGCATCGGCGTTGAGTGTGGGTGCCACACGCATCCATTCGCATCTGATGGCGTCGTGAAGGGTGAAATGCGGTGCCGGTGGGGGTTTCGGCGAGGTCTGACCATGAGCGATTCCTGCCGCCAAGAGAAGAGGCAGGCAATTCTTGAAGGATGGAATGCGGAGCATCGGCAAATCCTCTGACAAGAAATGGAATCAAAAATGCCCCACCAAAGGGCGCTTTTATCAGCGATATCCTGCGCGGTCGGTCTGGCCGTGTCCTGCGTTCTTGAGCAGGAGTTCCTTTTCCGCCATGCGCATATCGGAATCCACCATCATGCCGGCCAGCGTTTTGACATCGGTCTTCGGCTCCCAGCCCAGGATCCGCCGGGCCTTGGCGGGGTCGCCTTCGAGATGGTCCACTTCGGCGGGACGGAAATAGCGCGGATCCACTTCCACGTACTTCTGCCAATCCAGATCCAGTTTTTCGAAGACAATGCCCAGAAAAGCCCGGATGGAAATGGATGAGCCTGTGGCCACCGCGTAGTCATCCGCTGTGTCCTGCTGCAACATGCGCCACATGGCTTCCACGTAGTCTCCCGCGAATCCCCAATCGCGCTTTGCTTCGAGATTCCCGAGAAAGAGTTTTTCCTGCAATCCAAGCTTGATGCGCGTGGCGGCGCGTGTGATTTTGCGGGTCACGAAGGTCTCGCCCCGTCGTGGACTTTCGTGGTTGAACAGAATGCCGTTGCAGGCGAACAGTCCGTAGCTCTCGCGGTGATTTATGACCTGGTAATGGGCGTAGACTTTGGCGCAGGCGTAGGGGCTGCGGGGTTCGAAGCGGGTGCCCTCGAATTGGCGCGGCTTGGCGGAACCGAACATTTCAGAGCTGCTGGCCTGGTAGAAGCGGATCTGCTTCTGGTTGTGCTTCTGATAATTGCGGATGGATTCCAGCAGGCGGATCACGCCGACGGCCACCACATCCACGGTGTATTCAGGTTGGTCGAAGCTCACGCGCACGTGGCTTTGGGCGCCCAGATTGTAGACTTCGTCTGGCTGGACATCATCAAGCACATTGCGCAGCGCCCCGGCGTCCGAAAGATCCCCGTAGTGAAGAAAGAAACTCGGGTTGGGATGCTCGCCCACATGCAGATGGTCAATCCGATCTGTGTTGAACAACGAGGCCCGGCGCAGGATTCCGTGAACCTGGTAGCCCTTCGATAGCAGCAGTTCCGCCAGGTAGCTTCCATCCTGACCCGTGATGCCGGTGATAAGTGCGACCTTGCTTTCGTTCATGGCTGTCCTTCCTTATGAATCGTTTACATCGTCTACAGCATTGCCCGGAGGCTTTGTTCGAGGCTCAGTTCAGGCTTCCATCCGGAGTCCGCCCTCAGGCGATCCGGTGAGCCCACCAGGAATGGAATATCATCCGATGAATTGGGCCTGCCTTCAAACAGGACCTCGCGTTCCGAGCCCAGGAGTTGGAGCACCAGGGCGACCAGGTCGCCGATGCTCCTGCCCGTCCCCGTGCAGACATTGAACGTGCGGTGAGCGGGAGAATCCAATTCGAGAATGGCCAGATAGGCCGCGGCCACGTCTCGCACGTCAATGAAATCCCGCACGCTGTTCATGCCCTGCATCCGTACCGGCCCGGTCTCCTCCTTGGCGGCCGCGAGGCGCCTGAGCAGGGAAGGGATCACCAGCTCTGGCCGCTGGTGGGGGCCCAGATGGTTGAAGGGGCGTGCGATGCGGATGTCGAGCGCTTGAGCATAGTGGGGCGCGAGCTGCTCCACCAGGTGTTTGCTCAGACCGTAGCGACCCTGGGGAACGATGGGGCCGTCCTCCACCTGCGGCACATCCGATGGCGCGTAAACGTGACAGCTGGAGACCAGCAGAATGCGAGCCTCCTGAAGATGTTCCAAGAGGTTCAACGTCATGGCCACGTTCTGCACCACAGGGGCCGTCGTGGTGAAAAGGCTGGGAACCGAAGCCCCGGCCAGGTGGATCACGCCGTGCCAGTTCCTGGGTACCGCTGCGAGAGAAGCCGGATCCGAGAGATCCGCGAAGATCGGCTCCACCATGGGCGGAAGCTCAACACCGAGAGACCCGCGCTGTAGCGCAGATACACGGAAACCCCGCTCGATCAGCAGACGGGCCATGTGCTGGCCCACAAAGCCGGAAGCGCCAGTGAGGAGAATACGCTTGCTGCTCATTTTGTTCGACTGGGGTAGTTAAACCCAAAAAAATTAGATGCCATGAACGATTGCTTCATTACTCACTCCCAATTCCTATGGTAGCCATAGCGGAGTTTAAACGACGATCCAGTGGGCATCCACGGATGCTTTAGCGGTGGTGGAATCCACGCCGAGTTAGAGATTGGCAGCGAGGGCTTGGCAAGCAATGTGAATTTTCTCAGAAGGATATCGAGCCGCTATGCTCCGCAGTTGATCCATGGTCAACACCGCATCCCCGTTACACTGGAGTCTTCCCGCATCCAGGAACCACGCCATTGCCCACAGAGCGCCTCGACATCGCCATCATTCATAGCAGCTTCGAGGCCCGTGGCGGTGCAGAGGCACTGCTGGCGGACTTTGCACAGGTGCTCCTGGATCGTGGTCATCGGGTCACAGGCCGAAGCGGGCCGGCAGCTTGGCCGA
>JANOLT010000375.1:0-1635 GCA_031419915.1 Holophagaceae bacterium | reverse complement strand
GCCAAACTCGTCCAGATGGTGCTAGCCGGTGCGATGGTGGTGCCAGTGAAGGGCACCTACGATGATGCCTTCCGCCTGAGCCTGGAATACACCGCCCAGCGTGGGGGCCTGAACCGCAACACCGCCTACCATCCCCTAACGATCGAAGGAAAGAAGACCGCAGGACTGGAGATCTGGGCCCAGCTCGGCTTCCATGTGCCGGATGCGATTCTGGTTTCAGTCGGGGATGGCGTCATTCTCGGCGGCGTGCACAAGGCTTTTGTGGACCTCCAGCGAGCGGGGCTCATCCACCGGTTGCCACGGCTCATCGGTGTGCAGGCTGAAACGTCCGATGCCATCCACCGCTACGTCCAGACCGGGATCTATTCCGATGCGCCGGATCCTTCCACGCGGGCGGATTCCATCTCCGTCGTCTGCCCCAGCAATGCCCACGGTGCCCGCCGGGCCGTCCTGGAAAGCAAGGGCCTCACGCTGACCGTCACCGACGATGAAATATTGCAGGCCCAACAGCAGCTATTGAGCGGCACGGGGATTTTCACGGAACCCGCGGGCGCAGCGGCCTTGGCGGGACTGGTCAAGCTACAGGCAGGACCCGACCGATTGGATTCCGGCGATCGCGTGGTGATCCTCGCCACCGGGCACGGCCTGAAGGATGTGGAAGCGCCTCTGTCCCGGGTTTCCATACCAGTCGCGATTGAACCAGTCTTGGAGGCGGTGCTCATATGAAAACACTCATTCGCAACGGACGCGTGGCCTTCACGGATCACATCGAGGAATCGGATGTTCTGTTGGAAGGCGGCCTTATCTCCGCCATCGGCCAAAACCTGGGTACCGCTGACCGCGTGGTGGATGCCACCGGTTGCTACGTGTTGCCAGGCTTCATCGACTTTCATACGCATGTGGGTGATCGCATCGGTGACTTCGACCTGGCAGACGACTACGAATCCGGCACGCGGATCGGGATCATGAACGGCATCACGACGCTGTGCACCTTCGTGACCCAGGGATCGAACGGATCGCGAGAAACCCTGCGCCAAGCGCTCCAGCGCGCCCGCACTCGCGCCGATGGGCACTGTCATTCCGATGTGGCGTGGCACCTCACGCCGACCACCTTCGAGCCCGAGGATTGGCGTGATCTGGAGAATCTGATCAAGGCGGGATACCGCACGCTCAAGTTCTACACGACCTACAAAAGCACGGGGCTCTTCACGGACCAGGCACGCCTTGAAGATCTCTTCCGGCGCCTGGGGCCGACCGGCGCGCGCTTCCTGGTGCACTGCGAAGATGACGAACTAATGGCCTCGGTGGACACTTCGGCCCTCGATCTGTCCCGCGCGTCCAGCCACACGCGCCTGCGGCCCGAGGAAGCCGAAATCCGGACGGTGGATGCGCTCATCGAGCTCGCGGCCCGCTGCCAGGTACCCCTTCATGTGGTCCACGTCTCCACCGTGACCGCTGCGCTGCGGATCAAAGAAGCCCATGGCCACCAGGACCTCACCTGTGAAACCTGCCCCCAGTACTTGTGGCTGGACGAGACCTGGCTGGATCGAAGCGATGGGCATCGCTGGATCTGCTCGCCGCCACTAAGAGATGATCGGCCACATTTCCGAGAGCTGGCACGCACGGGGGGGTTCG
>JANOLT010000374.1:0-4886 GCA_031419915.1 Holophagaceae bacterium | reverse complement strand
CCGAGACGCTGATTCTCTTCAACCAGGAAGTCCTGGCCCTGCTGAAGGCGGGCATCCCGCTGTTGCAATCCCTTGAACAGTTGAAGGGCCATGGCAAGGACCCCTTGCTCCGCAGCAGCCTGGATCGCGTGGTGGAGCTGGTCAAAGAGGGCATGGCTTTTTCCGAAGCGCTGGAGCAGACCGGCACTTTCCCGGCGGTGTATCGTGCCAACGTGGTGGCGGGCGAACGCAGCGGCACCCTTACGGAAGTGATCTCTCGTTGGCTTTCCTTTCAGAAATTCGCGCAAACCAGCCGTCGTCGCATTACGGAAGCTCTGATCTATCCGGCCTTCCTGGTGGTGGTGCTCTTCGCGAGCCTGCTGATTCTGTTCAATGTTGTGCTGCCGCGATTCAATGAAATCTATTCTGGCGGCGGCATCGAAATGCCCGCGGCTACGCGCATTCTGCTTGGGATCGGCACCTTCATGCGATCCACGCTTTGGATGCAGGGCATATTGCTGGTGGTGCTGATCTTCATCATCCGCTGGATGGTGAGCACCGAGGCGGGCCGTCGGGTCAACGAGCGGATCCTGCTCTCCATCCCGCGCCTGGGAACCCTCTATCGCATGTACAACTCTTCTGTGTTTTCACGGACCTTGGGCGTCTTGATCGCCGGTGGTATGCCCGTGTTGCAATCCCTCGAAGTCATTCAAAAGACCACCGCTTCGGAGCGCATGAAGCTGCGGCTCAACATCGTCGCCGAACAGGTGCGCGCCGGGTCCAGCCTTCATCTGGCGCTGGACCAGGCAAAGCTGCTGGACCCCCTTGCGGTGGAAATGTGCCGCGTTGGCGAAAGCGCTTCTGCCCTGCCTGAAATGCTCAACCACGTGGCGGATTTCTTCGATCAGGAAGTCGAAAAGAGCACCACCGCCGTGACCAGCCTCATCGGCCCCATTCTCATTCTCTTCATGGGCGTGACGGTGCTAGGCCTTCTCCTGGCCGTCTACGTGCCGTTGTTCAACGCAGGCAATGCGGTGCGCTGAGCTATGAGCCAAGAGCCATGAGCCAAAAACCCAAAGCCCAAAGCTCAAAGCTCAAAGCTCGAAGCTCATAGCTCATAGCCTTCCTCACCGATACTTCTTCCTGAGCCATTTGTTCGGGTCTTCGGGCTTGGTCTGGTAACGGATCTCAAAGCCTAGGCGGGGGCCGTCCAGGGTCTCGCCGACGGTGCCCACCATGTCGCCTTGGCGAAGGATCTGGCCCTTGGATACGGCGGTGCCCTGCAGGTGCGTGTAAAGGGTGAACCAGCCGCTGCCATGATCCACGATGACGATGGGGCCGTAGCTCTGGTAGGGCTCGGCAAGGATCACTTTGCCGTCGGCCACGACCGCGACGCGCGATCCGATGTAAGCTTCGATGAGCAGGCCGCTCTGGAATGTTTTGGTGTGGAAGCGGGGGTGCAGGTGTTCCCCGAACCCTTGGGCCAAGCTGCCTTCCACGGGCATCGGCAGATCACCCTGCAGGCTCGTGAAGCTGACCGGCGCCTCGAAGGTTTCGGTCTTCGATTTCCCGATCAGGTTGGTGAGCATGCGCTCTAGCTGGATGGATTCCTCCGCCAGTTCAGCCTGCACCTGTTTTTGGGCCTGCTCATCCTGTTGAAGTGCGCTCAGGAAAGCCTGGAGTTTTTCTTCGCTCATCGTCAGCGCCCCTTGATACTGGGCTGCCTCCTGTTGTTCAGAAGCGAGACGCGCGAGCACGGACCTCAGCTTATTTTCGCGCTGGGCGAGATCCCCTTGAAGCCGTTGGATCTGGCTGATGCGCTTGCGCTCTTGCAGCCGCCACCAGGCTAGGTAGCGGGTTTTTGCGAGATAGGATTCAAAACCTGAGGGGTCAGGCAGAAATGCCAGGTCACCCAATTCTCCTTGGGCCTGGATCAGCCGGATCTGCTTGCGCAGATCTTTGCGCAGCCTATCAATTTCGCTACGGATCTTGGCCTGTTCCGAGGTGATCTGCCGCACTTCCAGCTGGGCCTGATCCTGTTTCAGTTTTGCGCTATCGAGCTGGGCCCGGACTCGGTCCCGTTGCAACGAGATTCCTTGCAGCTCGACCATTACCCCCTTGCGTCGCTTCTTAAGCGACTCCATCTGCTGATCCACCTGGGCCATGCGGGATTGCAAGGCCGCAAGGCGTTGCTTGAGCTGGGTAGAGTCCGTGGAGCTAGGCGGCGGAGCCTGCGAGCTGCCCAGTACGCTCGCCGCACCTAGGACCCACAGCATGGAAGCCGTTTGGTACTTCAAGTTTTCATGCCTTTTCGGGCCGGAAGGGCACAAAGCAGCGCCGCGAGCAGCAGTGGTCCGCCGATGGAAAGGGGCAGCGCCGAAAGCGCGAAGGGATCGCTGGGGAGCTGACCCGAAGGCAGCATGCTGACGACCGTGCCAACGGCTTTCACCCCACCGACGCTGAAGCCCATCTGCTCACCGAAATCCACCACGTAGACGAGCTTCGATCCGATCTCCTTCAAGAGCAGGGCCAGAAGTACAGCCAGCCCCGCGTTGCTCTGCACGATGCGCATCACGATGGCGGACCAGAGGAGCAGTTGCAGGCCCAACAGTAGGCCCAGCAGATTGGTCTGGAGCAAAGCTGCGGGGAATGGTGTGCCGAGCAACTTCCAGGCTGCCGCCCAAAGCGGAATGAGCGCGACCTGGCTCAAGAAAAGGCCATGGATGAAGGCCAAACCAGTTCCAACGAATAGGCCTTTGAATCGCTCCCCGAAAGTCGAAGCACCAAGGGCACCGGCCAGACCCATGAAGCCGCCCATGAGGATCACAAAAGGCACTATCCAATACACCAGTACGCCGAGATTGGCCAATGCGTATGTGTTGATGGTTTCATCACCCTTGGGAATGGTCCCGCCAAAGACCATCAGGTTTGTGCCGTCCGAGCGAATGCCGGCCAGCACCAGGCCCGTGAGCAGTAGGAACACGCAGGCCCAAACGATGCGTAAACGAGAACTGCCAAAACGATCCATGAAGACTCCCGTGATTAACCTAGTTTAGCTTGCTCATTCTAAGAGGGCTTCAGGCTGCAGACTTCAGACTGCATTGTTGTTCATGTTCCACTTCCGGGATCTATCTCAAGATTCTGACGCGGCCAACAGCGTAGCCTGAAGCCTGAAGCCCGAAGCCTGAAGCCGATTGGAGGTGACTCGCCATTCCCGGACCACCTGGATGGCTTGGTGAATTGGATGTGGCGGCTTAAGGTATAGGTTCCGAAGGGGAGCCCCCATGAATCTTGACCTGCTGACCCGCGAAGCCCTTACGGCTTTCGCCTCCGACCACCGTGAAGCTTTTGAAGCGGAGTTGCGTGTGCTGGTGGAGATCCCCTCGATCAGCGCCGATCCGACCCGCGCGGGCGATATGCGTCGCTGCGCCGAAGCCGCCAAGAACCTATTCGAACGCCACGGTGGCCAGGCCGAAATTCTGGAGACGGATGGCAATCCCTTCATCCACGGCTGGCTGGGCGATGATCCCGCATTCTCCACCATCACCGTTTACAACCACATGGATGTGCAGCCGGCGGGCGAGCCTGAGTGGACCGCCGAGCCCTTCAGTTTCGTTGTGGATGGCGACACCTATCGTGGCCGCGGCAGTACGGACGACAAGGGCCCGGCGGTGACGGCCCTTTTCGGCGCCTTGGCCGCGAAAAAGGCAGGCGTTCCCTTGAACATCCACTTCCTTTGGGAGCTGGAAGAAGAGATCGGCTCGCCGAATTTCGCAGGTGGTCTGGACAAGCACAAGGATCGTTTCAAGACCGACGCCATCGTCGTGAGTGACACGGTCTGGATCACCCGCGGCAAACCCAGTACTCCGGCGGGCCTGCGCGGCTTGAAAGGGTTCCGGCTCACACTGGAAACGGCGGACCACGATCTGCACAGCGGTGTGGTGGGCGGCGCGGCCCGCAACCCGCTGGCGGAGCTCATCGAGCTGGTGAGCAAGATGATGGACGGCAACACCGGCAAGGTAAAGATCCCCGGTTTCTATAAAGAGGTGGTCAAGCCCTCGAAGCAGGAACTGGCGGGCTGGGCCACGTCCGGTTTTACCACCGAGACCTTTATGAAGGACCACATGCTGAAAGGCCTGCGTACCAAGGATCCCATCGGCATCCTCAAGCGCGTGTGGGGACGCCCGACCATGGAAGTCCACGGCGTGGTGGGTGGCTACACGGGCCCCGGCATCAAGAGCGCTGTGCCGCCCCGCGCCGAAGTGAAACTCACCTGTCGCCTGGTGCCGGACATGGACGAGCACCAGACCATGGACCGCATCAAGAAATTCGTAAAGAAGCACAATCCCGATGTCATGGTTCACGAGGAGCACGGCCTTGCCCCCTTCAAGGGCCACGTCACCGGGCCTTACGCCGAAGCCATCCGGGATGCCTACCAGTTCGCTTTCGGCGCGGCCTGCACGTTCACCCGTGAAGGCGGCAGCATCGGCGCCGTGAAGACCATGGAGGACCTCCTGGGCTGCCAGGTCTTCTTCCTGGGCCTGAGCCTACCCGAGCACGGCTACCACGCCCCCAACGAGAACTACGACTGGGAACAGGCCGGCGGCGGCATGGCGGCTTTCGCCCGCTACTTCCAGACCGTGAGCGGAATCAAGAAGCAATAGTCATTGGATTCAGTTCTCTTCCGGTTGGCCCCAGCCGGTTTTCTGACCCATGTCTTCTCGAATGTTGAGGGCCAGCGCGCGCATCATTTCGCGGCGCACCTTGGCCGGGTCGGCGGCATCGGCTGGGCTCATGGGGCGGGATTCTGAACCCAGGTTAAAGGCTCGGTAGGATTCTTTCTCCTCCTTCAAATCGCCACCCGCGGACCAAACGATGCGCACCTCGGCCTTGAACATGTGCATCGG
>JANOLT010000373.1:0-5294 GCA_031419915.1 Holophagaceae bacterium | reverse complement strand
ACTACTTCATGAGTTACACCAACCCGATAGTGCCCACTTTGCTGCGGGATGGCGCGGCGCCCTTCTTCCATGAGGGTGTCGGCGAGCTCATCGCCTTCGCCACGCGACAGGTGCCGTACATGAAGGAAACCGGTGTGCTCCCCAAAGACTACAAATCCGACGAAATGAAGGTGCTGCTGAACGATGCACTGGAAGTCGCCATCCCGTTCATGTTCTGGGCCTGCGGCACCATGCCCGAATGGGAAGCAGAGTTCTACGCCAAGGGCATGCCCGAGGGGAAGATGAACGCGGAGTGGTGGCGGCTGGTGGAGGAGCTTCAGGGCGTGAAGCCACCCAGCCCGCGAGGTGAGGAATGGTGCGACGCCGCGACCAAGACCCACATCAATGACAATCCCGCCTACTACTACAGCTACGGCCTTGCCACGATCTTCAAGTTTCAGATGCACGACCACATCGCACGGAAGATTCTTCATCAGGATCCGCGCAGCTGCAATTACGCCGGACGCAAAGATGTGGGTGTCTTCTTGAAAGGCGTGCTCGAAAAAGGCGCCACCGAGGATTGGCGCAAGGTGCTGAAAGAAGCCACCGGAGAGAACCTGAGCACCCGCGCCATGGTGGAATATTTCAAGCCCCTTCAAAAATGGCTCGAAGAGCAAAACAAGGGCCGTCAGGTGGGGTGGAATTGAATTTCTACAAAAGCCACCTGAACTGGTAAGCGAATTGTTCATACGCGCGGCGCCACCGCGGGCGCCGCGCCCATGTCTGGGCCCGGATCTCCACGCTTTCGGTCCGGTAGTTTTCGAGGATACGCCGCAAGTCCCCGGCCACCCCAGCGTGATGGATGGCAAGGTTCAATTCCAGGTTCAGGCGGAAGCTGCGGGGATCCAGGTTGCCACTGCCGATCAGGGCCAGGGCATCGTCGAATACCCCAGCTTTCGAGTGGAGCATCCTGCCCTGGCGCTCGAAGATGCGCACGCCGGATCCCAAAAGCTTTCCGTAAGAGGCACGACCCGCGGCTTGCACGAAACCGTTGTCGCTGTGGCCAGGCACCAGAATTTGGACAGCTACGCCACGTTTCGCAGCGCGGCAAAGCAACCCGGTCAACCTCACACCAGGTACAAAGTACGCGTTGGCGATGAGAAGCTCTTTCTGTACCTGGGAGATCAAGAGACGCAAGTGCTGACGGATCGCCCTGGTGCCTCGGCGCCCCGCGCTGGTGACCAACTGCACCGTGATCGGCTCAATCCAGGGGCCCTGCCAGATCACCATGGAGTCGGCCCCGGATGGCCGGTCGAAAACGGTGCCGCCTGCGCGCCGCCACACCTTGTCGAAATCCTCGCCCAGATCCTTCACGATGGGCCCTCGCAGCACCGCGCCTTCATCCAGAAACGCATTGGGGTTGGCTTGCTCGTCATAGTCGAGGCCCCAGTTGGCGCTGCCCACGAGGGCCTCCTGCCCATCGCTGATCAGGAGCTTGCGATGGTTCCGCCGGTTCATGACATGGAAGCGCCGCCAAGGCGCCACCGGATGGAAACGGAGCAGGGGAATGCCCGCCTTATCAAGATTCAATAGCAGGGCGTCGCTCCCCCAGGTGCCAAGGTCATCCACGATCCCGCGCACATCCACGCCTCGACCTTTGGCATCCACGAGTAGCGCGGCTATCTCCCGGCCCACTGCGTCATCCGCCCAGATGTAAATTTCAAAATAAATGGAATATCGGGCGCCGCGAATGAGATCCTTGGTGGCGGCCAGAATGGCGCTGCCGCTGTCCAGCAAGCTCAGCGCATTGTCATCCCGCAAGGGAAGCCCCAGCCGATGCCCAGAGCGCATCATCAGGCGGCGCCACAGGTTCTGGATTGGATCGGGGAAAGGCAATTTAAGCACCCCATCATCATCTGCGACAATGGTCTTTTGCGGAGTGGTTGAAATGGCTCACCAATATCCTCTGACACTCACCTGGAGTGGCAACACCTTGGGGGATCCCTACTCCCGTGATGCCGTGGCCGAAGCTGCGGGTAAGGTCGCCATCCCCGTGAGCAGTGCTGCGGAATATGCAGGGAATGTGCAGTGCTGGAACCCCGAGGACCTGCTCGGCACCGCGCTGGCCACCTGCCACATGCTCACCTTCCTGGCCCTCTGCGCGAAGACGAAGATCGAGGTCAAGGGCTATGAGGATCGGGCGGTGTCCGTACTGGACACGGTCGAAAAGGTCACCAGCGTCACCGAGATCCACCTGAACCCGACCATCCGTGTGGCGCCAGGGACCAGCGTGGAGAAGGTGGTCGAGCTCTTCGAGAAGGCCCATAAATACTGCTTCGTGGCCAACAGCATCAAGACGAAGGTGCTGATGGCTCCCACCGTCGTCGAAGGTTGAGCGCGGGGCCCGGCCCCTCTTTTTTAGGCGCTTAACTGACGGGGCGGAGCTAGAGTGGGAATGGCCCCAAGGCTCCCATGCTCATCCCCGCCACGCCTTTCGATGAGGACCGCCGATTGCAGGCCCTGCGGAGCCTTGCCCTGCTCGACACCGAGGCAGAGGAACGCTTCGACCGCATCACGCGCACGGCGACACGTCTGTTCGGAGTGCCCATCGCCCTGGTGTCCCTGGTGGACGAATGCCGCCAATGGTTCAAATCAAAGCAGGGATTGAAGGTCACCGAAACCAGCCGCGACATCTCCTTCTGTGGCCACGCCATCCTGGACGACAAGGTTCTCGTGGTGGAGGACGCCCTTGAGGACCCGCGATTTTTCGATAACCCCCTCGTCACCGGTCCACCCTTCATCCGTTTCTACGCGGGGTGCCCTCTCGGTGGGCCCAAGGGTGAGCTTCTCGGGACGCTTTGCCTCATCTCACCGGAGCCGCGGACCTTCAGCGCCGATGACATCGACGCATTAAAGGACGTGGCGGGCTGGGCTGCGCGCGAGGTGAACCAAGCCATGTACAGTGAGGCCCTGACGGCGGCGAGGGAGGGCGAGCGCTTCTTTAACTATTCCCCCGACCTCTTCCACTTGGCCACCTTCAGGGGCCGATATCTGAAGGTGAATCCGGCCTACACCCGCACCCTGGGATGGAGCGAGGCGGAACTGCTCGCCACGCCCATCAAGACCCTGATCCATCCCGATGATCTCGATAGCGCCCAGGAGGGCACCCGGCGTCTGGCCCAGGGCGAAACAATCCTGAGTTTCAGGCATCGGCTCCGCCACAAGGATGGGACCTATCGCTGGATCGCCTGGAAGGGCTTCGCCGAGGGGGACCAGATCTACGGTTTCGGCCAGGATGTGACGGCCTTGGTGGAGGCGGAGCGCGCGCTGAAAGCGAGCGAGGCGCGTTACCGCCTGGTCACCGATGCCAGCACGGATTTCATCGCCCGCTGCGATGCAACAGGGCGATTCCGCTTCCTCTCCCCGGCCTTCCAGCGGGAGCTGGGCTACGGGGCAGAGGAGGCCCTGGGCCGCCTCGCCACAGACTTCGTGCACCCCCAGGACCGGGAAGGTCTTGCGCACTTCTTCAGCACCCTGGTCGAAGGCGGGGAATCGGGCCTTTTCGCCTACCGGGCCCTTCACAAGGACGGCCAAGAAGTCTGGATGGAGAGCCGCGGCATCGCCCTCAGAGACGCGGAAGGGAACCTGGAGGACACGGTCATCAACACCCGCAACATCAGCGAACGCAAGGCCACAGAGCGCATGAAGCAGGAATTCGTCTCCATGGTCAGCCACGAGTTGCGCACGCCCCTGACCTCCATCCAGGGCTCCCTGGGGTTGCTGGAGGGCAAGGCCTTGGGCGAGCTTCCTCCGCGGGTCGGAGAACTAGTAGGCATCGCCTCACGTAATGTCGAGCGCTTAGTGAGGCTCGTCAACGACATCCTGGACCTGGACAAGGTTGAGAGCGGCAAGATGAGCTTCAACCTCCAGCCCTGCGAACTGGGCATCTCGGTGCTCCAGGCCGTGGACTCGATACACGGGTACGCGCAGTCCATGGGCACCGGGGTGATGGTGGGCTCTTTGCCGCCGGACGCCTGGGTCCAGGGGGACCCGGACCGCATCGTGCAGGTGCTGGTCAACCTCTTGGCCAACGCCATCAAGTACTCGCCCAAGGGCACGCCGGTGCTGCTGCACGTCGAGGCCAACGGTGGCTCCTGGCGCGTGGAGGTGGAGAATAAGGGCCCCGGCATCCCCGTGGCCTTCCAGGGCAGTATCTTCCAGAAATTCGCTCAGGCCGAACCCCTGGACACTCGGCAGAAAGGGGGCACCGGCCTGGGCCTCAGCATCGCGCGCTCGCTGGTGGAGGGTATGGGCGGCCACATCGGATTCACATCGGAGCCTGAGTCGACGATCTTCCGGGTGGACTTCCCCGAATCCGAGGCCCCCAAGACATCGCCCGTAAGGCCCTTGGTCTTGGTGGTGGAGGATGATCCCCTCACCGCGAGGCTGCTGGAAGCAGCCTTGATGAAGGAGGGATTCGAGGTGCATCGAGCAGCCTCTGCGGCGGAGGCCAAAGCTCTCCTCGACCAGAACACCTATCACGCCATGACCCTGGACCTGCTGCTGCCGGATCAGCACGGCTTGAAGCTGCTGGAGGAGCTGCGCCAGCGGCCGGACACCCAGCACCTGCCGGTGCTGGTGGCTTCGTCTGCCGCAGAAGAGGGCAAGGAGAGCCCCGGCGTCCCCGCCCTTCATGTCCTCGAATGGGTGCAGAAGCCCCTGGATCCCTTCCGTGTGGCCCAGGCCCTGGCCTCCATCGAGACCACTCACGCACGGCCCACCGTGCTCCACGTCGAGGATGACATCGATGTTCACCGCGTGCTCTACGCGGTGCTCGAAGAAAGCACGACCCTGCTTCACGCGCCCACCCTCAGCGCGGCCCGCAAGATCCTGCTGTCCACCCCGGTGGATCTGGTGATCCTCGACAGTCACCTGCCGGACGGCCGCGGAGCCGACCTGATCCCCGATGTCCATGCCGCCGGCGGACCCACGCTGCCGATCCTCTTCTTCTCGGGCGACGAAGGTGAATCCGTGCTGGCCGCCGAGGTGTCCCGCACCCTCCGCAAGTCCAGTGTGAGTAATCTTGATATCCAGCGGGTGGTCCAGTCTCTGCTCCGCCAGCGATGAAGGGGGTTGATGGCCGGGTTGCAGCGGATCCTCATGGTGGATGACGATTCCGACATCCGGACCGTGGCCGAGATCAGCCTCACGGCGGTGGGCGGCTTCACGGTCGAAGTGTGCGCCTCGGGCCCCGAGGCGCTGGAGAAGGCTCCAGCCTTCGGTCCCGACCTGATCCTCCTGGACGTGATGATGCC
>JANOLT010000372.1:0-3587 GCA_031419915.1 Holophagaceae bacterium | reverse complement strand
ATTCGAGCCTCATTCCCCAAAAAATTGAATTTGGTGGCTACAATTGCCCCGGACAGCAGGAGCCCACCGTGATCAGTCCCAAAATGCAAGACGCCCTCAACACGCAGATCAACCTTGAGCAGTATTCCGCCCAGCTCTACCTGGCCATGAGCGCCCACTGCGACACCCTTAGTTTCAAGGGCTTCGCCCACTGGCTCAGGATCCAAGCCGTCGAGGAAACAGCCCATGCCATGAAGCTCATCGACTTCATCCTGGACCGCCACGGCAAGCTGGAGTTGCAGCCCATCACCGCTCCCCCCACCGAGTTCGGCGGCGTCATCCAGGTCTTCGAGAAGACCCTCGACCACGAGAAGGGCATCACCGCCAAGATCAATGCCTTGTTCGAACTGGCCCGCACCGAGAAGGACTTTGCCAGCGAGATCGCGCTCCAGTGGTATGTCACCGAACAGGTGGAAGAGGAATCGAACGTGGGCCAGATCGTGGACCATCTCCGGGCCGTGGGCGACCAGGGCGGCGGCATCTGGTACCTGGACTCCAGGATGGGAAAGCGCACCAGCAAATAGCCCGCACGTGAAATCGTCGGGATGGACATCGATGAACTTCGGATGCTGCTGAACCAGGCCGATACCCAGGTTGTTCCCGCTGGGTTCCTGGTAAAGGTCTACTGTGCGTTGGGTTCGTCGGCGTAGTCTTCGGGATCTGGATCGGGGCCTGGAGGCAGCTTCGCCATTTCAATCCGGACCGCCTCTTGGTGCTCGGATTCTTCTGCTCGAAGTTCCTCGAAAATGGTTCGTACTTCTGGATTCGTGATGTGCTTCAAGTTGGTGTCATAAAAATCATGGGCCTTGGTTTCGGCAGCCATGACCACTTGAAGCGCTTGCCGCAGTGACATGAAGGCTCGGGCTCCGTCGTACTCAGGGGCCTCGACGTCCCAAAGCATTTCGCGGGTCACGCGGCGCGGCGCGGCACCAAACAGCTTCTTTCGGCGCGCGCCCAGGAGAACCTTGTGCTTGGCTTCATTCTGCTCCATCAGCAGAAAGAATTTTGCAGCCTCGGGCGTGTGGTGGGTGCTCATCTGATGGGCGAATTCTTCGTAGCGTTCCTGGGCTTCTTCTTCCACCAGAATCGCCAAGTCCAGGGCATCCATGAGGCTAAGGCTTGCGTAGTCTAATGTTTTGGCCATTGTTTACTCCTTTCGAAAATAGCTGCCTGTTTGTTCAGAAACATAAAAATCAGGTGGTTAAATATTCCGGATCCCGCCCATGGATTGAATGCGGATTTGAGAGCTGGAACAAGCCAGCCTGTGTTGGCGTATCAAGTAACGCATCCAACCATATCCCAGAGACCCTTGGACGAAAGTCACACTTCGGGCGTGCATTCGGTTCTTGAAGTAGGGTTTGAAAGCCTTTGTCTTCTGGCTCTGGAAGGCCGAGCTCGAACCGACGCCCATGGCATTCTCGAATGTACTCCGGCGTTTGGCTTCAGCGCATGAGCGTCTATGACTCCCGTCACATCTGGGTGGTTCAAGTCTTAGGGGACGTTCCGCCATCGTAATGAGCAGGAAATTTTGTTGCGACGGCTCCGGCTTAGCATGGTCCAGTTGGGTTTGTGCCCGGTAGGAGGTCTGTCATGGAAGCGGTGAAATCCATTCTGCGTAGCTCGGAAATTTTCTCTGGGCTATCGGAATCCCATCTGGATCTGGTGGCTAGTGCCACAAAGATTCGTGAAATCGCGGCGGGGGACTATCTATTTCAGCAGGGCGATGTTCGCCGGGCCTGCTACGTCATCGCCGAAGGCCAGGTCGAGGTCACCCGGGATAACGGCGATGGTCCCGAACCACTCATCCTATTGGGGCCTGGAGATGCGGCTGGGGAACAGGCCTTCCTTACTGCCGCGGCCCACACAGCTTCGGCCAAAGCGCATTCCGATTTGGTTGTGCTGGAACTCGATCGCGAGTTGGTGTTGGAACGATTGACCCAGGATGGTGGCGCCGCCATTGCCATTCTCAGCAAGGTGGCCAACGTGCTCCATCGCCGCCTGGTCTACACCGGCAGCGCCCGCCTGGGTCGTGAACAGGCTTACGCGAGCGGCTCGACCCGGCCCGAGTCGGATCTCATCGGACCCATGGATGTGCCCAGTGATGCCCTGTTCGGCATTCAAACGCTGCGCGCCGTTCAGAATTTTCCGATCACCGGAACACCCGTCAGTCACTTTCCGGCCATGGTGAGATCGCTTGCCTTGGTCAAGCAGGCCGCGGCCCGCGCCAACGCCCGCCTGGGCCTGCTGGATCCCGACATTGCAAAGGCCATTGACACCGCCTGCCGCGAAATTATTGACGGCCACTGGCACGGCCATTTCCCCACGGACATGGTGCAGGGCGGCGCGGGCACTTCCACCAACATGAACGCCAACGAAGTGATCGCCAATCGCGCCCTTGAGCTGATGGGGCAGAAACGCGGCGACTACGCCAAGTGCCACCCCAATGATCACGTCAATTTGGGTCAGAGCACCAACGATGTGTACCCCACGGCCCTGCGGCTCTCCACCATCTTCATGCTCAAGACTTTGCTGGAAGCCATGGAGAAATTGAAGGCCGCGCTCCACGCCAAGGGCCGGGAATTCGGCGATGTCATCAAGATGGGGCGCACCCAGCTTCAGGATGCGGTGCCCATGACTCTGGGCCAGGAATTCGAGGCTTACGCCATCACCACCGGCGAGGATATCGAGCGGTTGCGGGAGACCGCCCGGCTTTTCCTTGAGGTGAACATGGGCGGAACGGCCATCGGCACTGGCATCTGCGCCGATCCGCGCTACTCCAAGATCGTGGTGGAGGAGCTGCGCCGGAATACCGGTCTGGAGATCGTGCTTGCGGAAAATCTCGTTGAAGCCACCCCGGACACGGGCGCCTTCGTGATGTTCTCGGGCGTCGTGAAACGTGCCGCGGTGAAGCTCAGCAAAATGTGCAATGATCTGCGCCTGCTCAGCAGCGGCCCCAGATGCGGTTTTGGGGAGATCAACCTGCCAGCCATGCAGCCCGGCAGCAGCATCATGCCCGGCAAAGTGAATCCGGTGATCCCCGAAGTGGTCAACCAAGTGGCCTTTTCGGTCATCGGCAACGACTTGACCATCACCCTGGCCGCCGAGGCCGGTCAACTCCAGCTCAATGTGATGGAGCCCATCCTGGCTTACTGCCTGGCCACCAATCTGCGCATGTTGACCGCGGCCGTGAACGTGCTCACCACCAAGTGCATCACAGGCATCACCGCCAACCGCGAACGCTGCCGCGATCTGGTGGAGCACAGCATCGGCATCGTCACGGCCGTCATGCCCGTCATCGGCTACAAGCGCGCCACCGAAGTCGCCAAGATCGCTCTGGAAACCGGGGCCTCGGTGCGGGAAATCATCCTGGAAAAGGGCTACCTCAATATCGCCGAACTCGACGAGGCTCTCAGTCTGGAAGCCATGACCCAGCCCAGGCCCATGCCGAAGGTTGATGTCCATCGCCAATAAGTAATTCCCTGATAAACCCGGATTCTGCATTTGGTCGGGATGAAACTGGCTCCAGGCTCCAGGCTACAGGCTTCAGG
>JANOLT010000371.1:0-6982 GCA_031419915.1 Holophagaceae bacterium | reverse complement strand
GAAGTTCCGGGTTTTAGCGGAAAAGATTGGAACCGCGAATCACGCGAAAATGCGCCAAAAAACACTCATACCGAGTTGCATTCAAAGAAATAGAACCACCAAGGCACCAAGGACACGAAGGTGTGGAATCTGTGAAATCTGTGGTTCCCAATCTTTTGAATGCAAATTCGTATAATCGGAAGGGCACAAGTAAGAATTGCATGAATTCCTTATTTGTATACAATAGTGTCCATGATGGTGCCTAATAAGGAATCAACAAGTAAGCGCAGCAAAATCCTCCAACTGGCGGGCAAGATGGGCCTGATCCGCCCTCGAGACCTCGGATCCATCGGCGTCGACCCAGCATATGTCCGCCACATGGCAACGAAGGGGGATCTCATTCGGCTTGGGCGCGGGCTCTATGCTCTCCCCAAGCTCGACTTTACGGAGAACCACACTCTTGCTGAGGTCGCAACCTGGATTCCCAACGGGGTGTTCTGTCTTCTAACCGCCGCTCGATTTCATCAACTTGGTACAGAAAACCCGGGCCCGATTTGGCTCGCACTGGACCGTGGGAAACGCCGCCCAGTAAGCACCATGCTACCGAAAATGCACCTGATTCACCTCTCTCCCCGTGCAATGCGAATCGGCGTTGACGTACACATCGTCGAAGGGGTGACAATTCGGGTCACTTCTCCAGCCAGAACGGTGGTTGATCTATTCCGATTCCGCCGCCGGGCCGGGCTTGAGACGGCTCTCGTCGCCCTTCGACAGGCACTGCGAAACCAAATCCCTATCAGTGAGATCCGCCAATACGCGGTGGAATTCCGGGCGATGACTTACATGCGTCCCTACCTTGAGGCCCTTCTATGACCAAGCGCACGACCCAGGTAGCGCTCAGTTCTACCGCGACATCCATCAAGGCGCGTCTCGCGAACTTGGCGCGGTCCAACGGTCAAGAATTCAACCACATCCTCACTCGCTACTCCCTAGAGAGATTCCTATTCCGCCTTGTCGCTGTCTCACAAGATTTCATTCTCAAAGGTGCGGCCCTCTACCATCTGTCCCAGCAATGGGCGCCGCGACCGACAAAAGATCTGGATCTCCTGCGTCGCAAACCTGCGTCTATTCCTGATTTGGAAGAGATCGTTCGACAGGCTTGCTGTATCCCCTGTCCAGATGATGGGACGATATTCGATCCAGAATCCGTCGTAGGTGAGTTCATCCGGGAAGAGATTGGTGCCGTGGCTGGAGGTGTCCGGATCAACCTAAAGGGAAATCTTGGCCAGGCAATTCTATCTGTGCAGTTGGACATCGGATTCGGAGAGGCGATGGTGCCGCCGCCGTTTGAAGCAGAATACCCATGCCTACTCCCAGGTATGCCCGCAGCCAAAATTCTTGCCTATCGCTGGGAGACCAGTATTGCTGAGAAGGTCGAGGCCATGGTCAAGCATGATGTCGCGAACTCAAGGATGAAGGACTTCTTCGATATTTGGGAACTCTCAAACACGATGGTCTTCGTCGCATCAGACCTAAGGGAAGCTATCGCGGCGACCTTCGTGGAGTGTAGACGCCCTTTGCCGAAGGCATTGCCATTTGGGCTCACGGATGAGTTCGCTACCATGCCAGAAAAACAGGCTCAATGGTCAGGGTGGCGGTGGCGATTTAAACCCATAGACGTTCCTGAAAATTTGCAGGGGGTGATTTGTCGGGTCAGGGATTTTCTTGGCCCGATCCTTTTGGATGAGCTTCCACCAGTGGCCAGGTGGAACCCCAGCGGTGGCTGGGAGATCAGAAAGAATTCTTAGACGGGTTAGCCGACCAGGAATGCAACTCCTTCAGCGTCTTCAGCACGTCTTCAACGTGACCCTTCACGCTGACCTTGGGCCAGACGTGGCGGATGACGCCTTTGGGATCCACGAGAAAAGTCGAGCGGATGATGCCTTCGACTTCTTTGCCATACATTATTTTTTTACCGAAGGCACCAAGGGGCTCGAGCAGGGATTTTTCAGGATCGCTCAGCAGGCGGAAGGGCAATTCCTGTTTGGCGATGAAATTCTGGTGGCTCTTTTGATTGTCCTTGGAGATGCCGTAGACCTGCGCACCTAGTACTTTCACGCGATTCCAGTTGTCCCGGAAATCGCAAGCCTCGGTCGTGCAGCCCGGCGTTGAATCTTTGGGGTAGGCGTAGAGCACAGTCCAATTTCCAATGAAATCCTTTTGCGTGATGGTGTTGCCCTGATCATCGAGAAGGGAGAAATGCGGAATTTTTTTTCCGATGAGTTCGCTCATTTTTACTCCTTGATGTGTCGCGTGGATAGTAATGCTAAGCCTAAAACCAGCACCAGCGAAGCGATGCCGAGGGCGGTTCCATCCGTGGAAAGTCTGGGCAATTCCTCGTTGAGCAGCAGGCCCAACGAATCATGCTGAGGTCCTGGACCCAGGCCCAGCAGGCGCAGGGTTGCTTCTCCCCAAAGTGCGGCCATCCACGCGGTGGGGAAGAGCGGTGTGGCTTGCTGAAGCGCCCACGGTGCCCAAGTCTTTACACGATGGGCGACCGTGGCGCCCAGCACATCGTTCATGGCCCAGGCGGGGCCCCGCCGAAAGGGATCCAGCCGCGCGCGCAGGATCGGTTCGAGTTGGAGCGACTGCAAAGCCGCCAAGAGCAAGGCCAGCGAGGTCCACCCGAATCCGCCGAAAGCCGCCGCCAGGGGGATGAGTAACAGCAGCGAAGGAAGGGAACGCAAGGCCGAGCGGCCATCGCGGAAACGGTCTTCACCCAGGGCCAGTAAAAGGCCAAGGGCCAGCGAACCCAAAGCCACTGCCGAAGCGAAACCGAAACTCCGGGCGCCGCCGTGAAGCAGCCGCAGCAGACCATCGCGGCCCAAAGAATCGGTGCCCAACAGATGGGGCCAGCCTGCTGGCAGATCTGCGTTGAACGGGTCCAGCGCAAGTTCTGGCAGGAGCAAAGCGAGTAGGAAAAGGCAGCGCCACTTCATCGCCGCTCCCAAATCCGCGTGGCCCGCCATAGGAGTGCGAAAGCGAGCATCCACACGGCGATGCCCAAGCGGTCCCGGTTGGCGATCCGTTGCATCCAATCGCCGCCAAATCCCTGCACGCCAAAGATGCGCTCCAAAATCAGGGCCGCGGTGAGCCATAACGGCACCCTAGCCGCGAGCCAGCGAGGCATGAGATGCAGGATCACGGTTCTCCGTGTTCTCCGGATGGCGGCAAGGCCGTAGGCGATCGGCAATGGTGTTTCCGCGGGCATCGCTGTACAAAGCCAGCGCACTTCTGATGGCAGCGCCGCAGCTAGAAAGGCAGCACCGAAGGCAGCCAGTCCTGGCGGTCCCCAGGCGCTGGGCCACGACGCCAGTAGCAGCCCGCCCCACAAAAAATCGGGGGGTGCTTCAAGCAAAGCGAGCATCCCATACCGGGCGCCGCTCGGGCCAAGCATTCCGGCCAAGGCAGGGGCGGTCAGGCCCAGAATCACCAGCAAGGAGACCATGGGAAGTAGAATCGCCCATGGGAAAGCGGGCGCGGAGGCTTGGTGCCACACGCTTCCCGGCAGTCCAAAGGCCGCGACAACGGCAATCAGCCAAATGATCCAGCCTTGCCAGTATTTCACTTGGTCCAGGTCCAACCCGATGGGCCGGGCGTCGTGAGGTAGAGACCCAAGGCGCTGGATTCGACCTTCAACCGTTTGTCCACCCACACGACCGATGTGAAATCCAAGAGCGGAAGCGCTGCGGGATGGGCCGCCCATATTTTTTGCAGATCCCGCCAGGCGGGGCTTTGAGGTGAATCCAACTGGACCGCGAGTTCTGCGAAATTCGCGTCTTTCCATCCGCAAAAATTCATCGGGCCCGTCGGCTCCATAAGCTCTAATACCGACCAGGGATGTGGATCAAAAATATTCAGGGCCGAGGCCAACTGGAAGTCGCCCTTCTGTAATCGCTGATAGAGCAAGGCTGCCTCCACGGGCTTCGGCTCAAGATCCACGCCATCCCGTCTGGCGCGTTCCCTAAGCGCCAGCAAGGCCCTTTGCACCAATTCATCACCGGCGCTGTAGAGCAGTTCCCAATGTTGGCCTTTGGGTGGTGGTGATGCGGGCGCCTGGATTTTCATCAAGGGAAATCCAAGGGATTCAGGCCAAAGTCCGCGACTCGCTTGGGCCTTGGCGCTGAAAAAATTCTCCGGGAATGCCTCTCCGCGCCATTTCTCCAAGGCCTGCAATGGCGCCATTCCAGCCTGACTGAAGACAATGAGCTGGGCGCGGGTAGGCTGGCGCAGTTCGACCATATTAGGAGGGGGACGGAGATTATTCCTGGCCGGGGGAACGCCGATGGAAAGCCATCCCTTTCGCAGATTCTGAAGCAGAGCCTGATCATCGGCGATCAAGCGAAAATGGATGGCGCTGATTTTCGGTTTCAGAAAATGGCTGCGCGCCGTGAAGGTCCATTCGCTGCCCTTTCGCACCAGCGAAAAAGGTCCGCTGCCTTCATCCATGTGGCCTTTTCGAGTCACCGGAAGATGCGCCAGTTCCATCAACAATCTCGCGGCGGGCTTTGAGGATGACAGCTCCACAAACGAGCCATTAAGCGTGATTTTCACACCCTGAAGGACCCCGCGCTTGGTGGCACTCGCATCCTCCCTCGCTTGAATTTCTTGAAAGGTCCAAGCAACATCTTCGGCCCTGACGGGAGATCCATTCATGAAGCGCATCCCATCGCGAAGATGAAAACGAAGGACGTTGTCCTTGATCTCCCAGCGATCCGAAAGGCGCGGTACGACTTTATTTTGAGCATCCAGCCCCACCAAGGCATCGCCTGTGAGCGATTGCAGGATGGCCTGCTCGAAGCCTGCGCCGTGGATGAAATCCAAAGGGCCGGGATCCCGGGCAAATGACTCTTCAACGGTCTGAGTGATGCCCATGGCCGATGAAGCCAGAGCCAACAGGAGGATTATTACCTGAGGACGCATTAGGTTCTTTCTTTGAGTGGGTGGAAGCATCATGCGCCTCAAGGGCGTTCTTTGCCAACTTTGATTCAGCGTAGGCTTCAGACTTCAGACTTCAGGCTTCGTTGCCGCAGGTTCCACTTTTTTGGCGGATCTATAGATACCAACGTGACCAACAACGAAGCCTGAAGCCTGCAGCCTGAAGCCACTTGAAGGCCGACTTGGCTCCAACACGGGATGCGCGTTAAGGGCCTCTGGTTCTGGCTGCACCACGGTAGGCTTTATGGGTGGCTATGGAATCCAAGTCAATATGGTGGTGGAAGCTTCTGGCGGGGCATCGCAGGGCTTTACTCCTGGGCCTCGGCTCGACACTGCTATGCAGC
This sequence comes from Holophagaceae bacterium, assembly GCA_031419915.1. Classification (GTDB taxonomy): domain Bacteria; phylum Acidobacteriota; class Holophagae; order Holophagales; family Holophagaceae; genus JANXPB01. The sequence goes on along the minus strand of JANOLT010000371.1, from coordinate 1,661 downwards.
CTTGCCGCGGCGTGGGTGCCCTTCTGGTCTGGGCGGGCGGTGCATGCCCTGGAGACCAACCGATATGGCGACTCCCGCCACGCCTTGATATGGATGCTTCTGTTCACATTGGCGGCGGGCATCGGGCGCTACCTGATGCGCAATACGCTCATCGGGCTCAGTCGTGAGATCGAGAAAGTGCAGCGCGAAGAGATCTACGCTTTCCTGATGACGCGGTCCTTCGCGTTTTATGAGAAGCAGCGCATCGGCGATCTCATGAGCCGCATCGGCGATGATGTGAGCACCGTGCGCATGGCCACGGGGCCCGGGTTCATGAGTCTGCTCCAGACCTTCAGCATTCTGCCCATGACCATGGCCCTGATGCTGCATACCCACGCACGGCTCACCTTTGCGGTCATGCTGCCCTTCTCCTTCCTTGCGTTGGGTTTCTACTTGTTGAGCAAGAAAAGCCACACACTGCAACAAAAACTCCAGCTCGTCTCCAGCCAACTCAACACCTTCAGCCACGAAACCATCCAGGGCGAAAAGGTGGTCCAGGCCTTCGGGCTCGAAGATCTGCGCGTGGGCCGGTTCCGGGAATTGAGCGAGGATCAGGCCAGGCTGAACATCCGCCAGTCCTCGATCTTAGGGGCCTACGGACCCATGGCCGCCCTGATCGGGGGCGTAGCGTCTCTGGTTCTGGTCGCTTATGGGGGAGCCCTGTTGACGCGCCACGAATTGAGTCTGGGTGATCTCACGGCCTTCACGGGATACCTGGTCGCGTTGGCTTGGCCCGTGATGAGCCTGGGCTGGTCCGTGAACCTTTTCCAGCGTGCTCGCGCCGGGCAGGAGCGCATTGAGGAGGTGTTGACCTCGCCGGAGCCGGCTGTGCCTCCATTGCCCCAGGACGAAGCAGGCGAAGCACCAGAGCTGCCTTCGGCGCCCGCGGAGATCGCCCTGACGGATGCCTTATTCCGTTTCGAATCAGGGCGGGGCCTCGGTCCGATCTCTTTGAAAGTCGCGTCAGGCGGCAGTCTGGCGGTGGTGGGCAGCATCGGCAGCGGCAAGAGCATCCTTCTCCAAACCCTTGCGGGTCTGCGGACCATCCAGGAGGGCCGCTACGAAGTGGACGGCCAACCCCTGGGCGATGCCACCCTGCGCCGTCATTGGGCGGGGCTTGGATGGGTGCCTCAGGAAGCCTTTCTGTTTTCGACGAGCCTGCGGAAAAACCTTACCCAAGGAAAGCCGGACGCCAGCGAAGCCGATATATGGGAAGTGGCCGAAGTGGTCTGCCTGGACGATCTCATCCGGCGGCTGCCCGCGGGCCTCGATACCGTCGTGGGCGAGCGGGGCGTGGTGCTCAGTGGCGGAGAGCGGCAGCGCACGGCCCTTGCGCGGGCTCTGCTGAAGAAGCCGCGCCTTTTGCTCATGGACGATGCCCTTTCAGCCGTGGATGCGGAAACCGAGTCCCGGATTCTCGAAAATCTGAAAAGTTATCTGGGTCGCACAACGCTGGTTCTGGCTACCCACCGCATCTTCGTGGCAGAGCTTTGTGAAGATGTCCTGGTGATGGAACAGGGCCACGCCATCCAGTTCGGAACCGCCGCCCAACTGGCGGAGCAGCAGGGCCTGTATGCCCGGCTCAAACGGCTTCAGAGCTTGGAGCATGAAATTTTGCGTGG
>JANOLT010000370.1:0-2056 GCA_031419915.1 Holophagaceae bacterium | reverse complement strand
CCCTGATGGTCCTCGTGGGCATGGGCCCCGGCATGGGGCTCTCCCTGGCGCATCGCTTCGCAAAAGAAGGCTTCCGCATCGCGTTCATGGCCCGGCGCCTAGATGCGGTGAAATCCTTTACCGACAGGCTGCGGAAAGAGGGCATCCCGACCTGGGGCTATGGCGTGGACGCCGCGGATCCCGCTTCTCTTCAGGCCGCCTTCCGCTCCATTTACGGCAGCCTGGGCGAGCCTGACGTGCTGATCTACAACGCATCGGTCTTTCGCGAGGCCCTTCCATCGCAACTGGATCCCGCGGATCTGGACCTGGAATTCCGCAGTATGGTCAGCGGATTCCTGGTTTCCGCGCAGGCCGTGATCCCTTCCATGAAGGCCAAAGGCAGGGGCAGCATTCTCCTGAGTGGCGGCGGTTCTGCGCTCAGTCCTTTCGCCAGCGGCGCGAGCCTTTGCATCGGGAAATCCGGCCAGCGCAGTCTCTGCTTCAGCCTTGCGCAAGAGCTGGCCCCCAGCGGCATCCATGTGGCCACGGTTACCATCTGCGGCATGATCGCGCCAGGCACCTCCTTCGATCCCGATCACATCGCTGATGAATACTGGCAACTGCACGCGCAGAAACCAGGAGCCTTCGAAACCGAGCGGATCTACCGGGGATGAAAAAACTGAAAAAATACAAAAGGCAATTGCATTTTTAGCCACGGATGCACACGGATTTCCACGGATTGGAAAAACAGCCACAAAACCCCCTGTGATTCCGAGATCCAATACCGTGAGAATCACCTCCACACCTCGACTCAAACTGTCAATTTGGATCATCACCCCCATGATCGTCCTTTGGGCGCCTCGGTAGAATGAAGCGTTCCATCGGAGCCACCATGTCCACCGCCACCGAAAATCCCATCATCACCGCGCCCCGTGGGACGCATCTGCATTGCAAGGGGTGGGTGCTGGAGGCGGCGCTGCGAATGCTCATGAACAACCTGGATCCCGAGGTGGCCGAGCGACCCGAGGATCTTGTTGTTTACGGCGGCCTGGGCAAAGCGGCGCGGAACTGGGACTGCTTCAATGCCATCGTGAAGGAACTGAAGCACCTGGGCGACGACGAAACGCTGCTGGTGCAGAGTGGCAAGGCGGTGGGCGTGGTGAAGACCCACGCCGAGGCGCCCCGCGTGCTCATCGCCAACTCCAATCTCGTTCCGAAATGGGCGACCTGGGAACACTTCCGCGAGCTGGATCAGAAAGGCCTGATGATGTACGGCCAGATGACTGCGGGAAGCTGGATCTACATTGGGTCTCAGGGCATTGTGCAGGGTACCTACGAAACGTTCGCAGAAGCGGCCCGGCAGCATTTCAACGGCACGTTGGCGGGCACCTGGACGCTCACGGCGGGCTTGGGCGGCATGGGTGGCGCGCAGCCTCTCGCCGTGACCATGAATGGCGGTGTCTGCCTGGCCATTGACGTGGATCAAAGCCGCATCGAAAAGCGCATCCAAACCCGCTATCTCGATGAATGGACGGACAACCTGGAGATGGCGTTGAACCTTGTCCAGACCTACGTGGACGCCAAGGAGGCGCGCAGCATCGGCCTGCTGGGCAACGCTGCGGAACTGCTGCCGCAGATTTTGAAGCGCGGCTTCATCCCGAATTTGGTGACGGACCAGACCTCGGCCCATGACGAATACAACGGCTACATTCCTGTGGGGCTTTCCCTGGATCAGGCCGCCGAGCTTCGCAAGTCTGACCCGAAGACCTACGTTGAGCGCGCTCTTCAATCCATGCGGACCCACGTGGAAGCCATGCTCGCCTTCCAGAAACACGGCAGTGTGACCTTCGATTACGGCAACAACATCCGGGCCCAGGCCGAGCGGGCAGGGTTGAAAAACGCCTTCGATTTTCCGGGCTTTGTGCCGGCCTTCATCCGCCCCCTTTTCTGCACGGGCATTGGCCCTTTCCGGTGGGTGGCGCTGAGCGGCGATCCCGAAGACATCGCTGTCACGGACGCCGCGATGATGGAACTGTTTCCGGAAAACGACGGCATGATCCGGTGGCTGAAAGCCGCG
>JANOLT010000369.1:0-5515 GCA_031419915.1 Holophagaceae bacterium | reverse complement strand
CGAAGGCGAAAAAATCGTGGGCCGCCTGGATCCCAAATTTCATCGAAACCAAAGCCTGCTGGAAATCAAGGGCCTATGGTGGGAACCCGGCGTGAAGGCCACCAAGGTCCGGAAGAAGGCACTGGAAGCCGCTATTGAACGGTTGGCGAATTTCATCGGGGCCACAGAGGTGCGAATTTCCGAATGAGGCGTTTCGGCAAAACAAATAAAAAAAGAAAGCCGCAGATGACGCAGATGACGCCGATGAAATTATTTGTTTTTTCATCTGCGTAATCTGCGGCTGATTTTCCCCTTGCTTTATGTACTATCTGTCCTATCTCAGCACCATCCCGATCTCCCGCAGCACGGGCTCTGGTGCGGGATTGCGGGGGAGATGGCGCAGGGCATGGTAAACAAGATCCTGGGGCAGTTTCAGATCCACCAACGACCCGGCGAGCTTCTCGATACCCGCCTTCCAGGGTGCCAGTGAAGGTTGTCCACCACTGCGGAAACGGGCGGCATCCTTGAGCAAAGCCAAGAGCAATTCAAGGGGCTGGCGCAGTTGTTCGCTCACGGCCAATTCGGAATTTCGATCAGGGATCAAAGGCCCCGCCGCGTCGCGAAAAGATGCTCCCGAATTCAGCCGAAGCCAGGCGTCAACCTGTGCGGATGCGCGCTCAAAGGCATCGCGTTCAAGGAACCGCAGCGAGCCCGCCGAGAGCGCAGTCCAGGCCTCCCTCTCGGCTTCGCCCCATCCATTGGCGCAAGCCACGGCCCAGGCCTCATCTTGCGAAAGTGGCGCGAAGGCAATGCGTTCGCAGCGGGAACGGATGGTTTGCAGCATGGCTTCGGGGCGATGGGTGATCAATATGACATGAGTGTCCGGTGGCGGTTCCTCTAAGGTTTTCAGCAGCATGTTGGCCGCGGCGCCGTGGAGCCGGTGGGCATCCTCGATGAGAATCCAGCGATGGCATTTGGGTGGTGGAGCCATGGAAGCCCAAACGATGACGCCGCCCTCCACCAGATCTGAATCGCGGATGGCGCCTACTTTGATGATCCCCGCCTTGCCCTCGGGCGCGATGCGCAGCAGGTTTGGCAATTCCGTAGGCAGCGGATCCGACCAGAAGGCTTTGCAGCCTTGGCAGATCCCACAGGCGCTGCCTTTGAAACAGAGTTCCCGCTGCGCCAGTTCCAGCGCGATGCGGCGTTTTCCGATGCCATCCAGCCCAGCGAATATCAGTGACCCCGTGAGCTTTCCTGCCTGCAAACGGGACAGCAGTTTTTCTCGGATGGCCCGGTGGCCGATCAGGCGTTCGTCATACATCATTCCACCGTGAAACCCACACTGCGCAGCAGGGGTGCTACGCGACGCCAGATGGTTTCTTCCACCAAGGCGGGAGCATCCCTGGCCGGGATCACGGCCACGCGCAGGGGCTCAGCAAGCGCGATGGCCAGGAATCGCGCGCGGACCCGGGCGTGAAATTCCAGTTGTTTTTCATCGAACAGGGTCTCCTTGAACTCATCGCCCATGGAGAGATTGCGGACTTCCACGCGCTGCAAACTCAGAGCAGGATCCATGTCGAGGAGCAGGGTCAGATGGGGTTTCATGCGCCCCAACACCAGTTCGTGAAGCCGGTCCAGCATGTGCTCAGAAACGCCTGCGGCACCCTGGTAGGCGCGGGTGCTGTCCTCGAAACGGTCTATGAGCACGATCTTTCCGGCCTCCAACGCGGGCCGGATGATCTGGGCCAGATGCTGGGCGCGATCGGCGTAAAAGAGCAGCAGTTCAGCTTCTGCACACCAGGTCTCACCACTGGGATGGCGCGTCAGGAGCAGGGTTCGCAAATCCCGGCCCAGGGCGGTTCCACCCGGTTCCTTGGACACCACGATGGGCAGGCCAAGGCGCCGAAGATGCTCCGAGAGCCGCAGCAGCTGGGTTGATTTGCCAGACCCCTCCACGCCTTCCGCGGTGATGAGCACCCCTGTCACGCCTTCCTCCTTGCAATCTTTCTTCAGGATACCTGGAGCCAAAGGATGGAGTCTGGCAGGGATTCGGCCTAAGATTGGCCGTACCTGTCCTAAGCTTGACCTTAACCATTCGGAGTGCGTCGTGCTTGAATCCGTTCACTGCCCGAAATGCGCGACCCATTACGCGCTGCGTCCGGCGCGTGTGCAGCGCCGCCACCGGCGAGCCAAGTGCTTCACGTGCGATCACATCTTCCCCATCGTCGAGGAGATCCAGCGCCTGTCGGCCACGAATGCGCTCGGTGATGGCAAAGAAGAAATCCGCACGGCCTTCATGAACGAAGCCGCCATCACAGCGGAGCATCCTCTTGTATTGCTGGATGCCACCAAGACCTATTCAGAAGGCCCGCTGCCCCACCTTCCTCCGCTCACGCTTCAGGATTTGGAAGAAGCAGACAGCGCCATGGAAAAGACCCTTGTGTTGAATCCCGAGGCCCAATCAGAACATCGGCCATTTTCAGGGCTGCCCGCGCTCCCAATCCTTTCGACAGAAGAATTGGAAGCCCTGGGAATGGGGGGACCGCCACCGATGCCGGAGAGCCTTGCTGAGAGTGCACCGGGAATGGAAACGGCAACGTTCACCGAAGGCACTTCCACTTACAGTTCCGCCCGCGATGCCATTGACAAGCTCATGGCCGGGATACCCTCCGTGCAGCGCATAAGGCCCGTCTCCATGGGCATGCGGGGAGGTGCGCCCTTGGACGTTGAGACCACTCTGGATGCGCTTGAACAGACCTTGGGCGGAAGCCCCGCTTCTCAATTTGATTCTTCGATGGAAGCAGGCTCCACTGCGGTGCTCTCGCCAATGGAACTGGACCAGGCCATGTCTGCTCAAACCGCAGAACCCGAGCCCTCCGCATCCACCCGGCACATGCATCTTGAGGACAGGCCGTCGGAAGATTCATCACCCCAGGCCAGAACGCTGATGATGCCGTTGCCGACATTGATGCCGCCTTCAGCCCCCACACCCACAATAGCCCTGGTAGCGCCTATACCTGCCCTTGAGCCCCATGCGGGCGTAGCCAAGGATCCGAACCTGCTGAAGATCCAGTTGGAAACCGAGACCCTTTCCAACGTGGCCATGGATGAATTGATTCAGTTGGTGGAACAAGGCCGCGTGAAGGAATATCACCAGGTGGCCCGGCAGTTCAGCGAAAACTGGCTGGATGCCAACAAAGTTCCGGCCTTGCGCCCCGTCTTCGAGCGCCTGCGCCACATCACCCAGATGGGCCCCGTGCCGACCCTTATCAACGAAACCGCACCTGTGAAGAAGAGCCTTTTCGGTGGCCTATTCGGAAGCCGGAATTGATACCTTTGGAGTTTCCATGAGCATCCTATCCCTCATCTTTCTGCTTGCCCTGCAGGACAAGCCTGCTCTGGGAACGAAGCCCGTGGAGCCCGCTAAAGCCGAGGTTGGAATAGTAAAGCAGGAGCCTTCAATTCCTGTGGAACCCCAGTCCTTGAGCTTCTTCAGTGGGACTTTCCCTTTCTATTGGAACCAGTTGCAGACCCTCTCTATCAATGTGGATGGACTCAAGATCACGTCCCTCGCCATCGGCAAGCGGGAACCCAGGTACAAGCTCATCCAAGGCCCTGACTACGGCAGCCGCGCCACCATCTCCGTGACCAACACCTCTGAGAGATCCCGTACGCCGGGATTCGCCATTGCGGTCTTCGACAAAGAGGGCCGCCTGCTCGGAGTCGCCAACGGAGGCGCCAAGGTCGGCACCGTGAAACCCGGCACGACCGAATCTTTCGCTATGAGTTTCTTCCAAGTGAAAGATCGCTTGCCCAAGGGTGATCACTACGTGCTGAGCGTAGAGCTCAGGGACTGATCCGACTGATCCTGGGATTTGGAGTACGGAACGCGTAGGGAGGGCTGCCCGAGAAGCCTTCCATTGGGCCTTGGCCCGCCAGGCGCCAAAGATCACAAGAGACGCCGCGAAGAGCAGGACCCACACCCAGAAGGACTTCGCGGCGGTAACCCTGGAAAGCATGGGAAAGCGGCGGTTCAGCATGGGTACCGCCGCGCCAACCAGCACAGCGGCGTAGAGCGGAAATGAAAATGGATGCAGGCTCCATGCATCCTGGAATTGGCCATTGGAGATGGCGCAGAAGGCCCGCGTGAGGCCGCAACCGGGGCAGGGCAGGGCCGTCAGCGCGTGGAAGGCGCACAGGTCCACACCGGGGATCCCGTCGGGCGGCATTAGCCGGCTCGCCATCAAAAGCGCGAGGCAGGCCAGCGAAAAAAGAACCGCACCGTCGGAGAAGCGTAACTTCCCGTCAGCGCGGTGGGTCACGGAAGAAGACACGTCAGCCCTGGAAGGCGGCCTTCACCTCGGGCTTCATGAGCACGACAAGGGCCCAGATGCCAAAAGGCAGGCCCAGCAGGCAGCAGGGGCCGAGGCAGGGGATCATGGCGATGATGGCGGCGGCCATGGCGAACCCGTAGCTCTCGGCGTTCTTCATCTTGGAAGCGCCCATGAACACCACCACCGCCATGATCAGGCCGATGACGCTGAAAACCGCTCCGATCCCTCCAGACATCATGCTGGGTATGTCCTGGTTGCCCTGGGCCAGGGCGCCCATGCCGACGCCCATGAGATTCAGGACGAGGCCAAGGAGCTGGAAAGCCGCTCCGATGCCTGCGGTGGCCATCAGGCCGATGGCCGGCCCTTTGAGCTGGTCCATGGCCGCGGCGCGGGCGCTATTTGGTTCGAAGTTCATGGGGCCTCCAGCCGGGTGCTACCGGTCGACTTTGATGACTTCGGACTTGGCGAGCATGTCGCTTAGGCTGATGCGCTCGTCGCCCTTGATGGCGAGCACGATGAGATTCAGCGCAAAGAAATTACCGAACTGGCGAAGGATGGCGGGAAGCAGCTCCAACCGACCGCCGGGATTGCCCAAGGGCACCACGCGGAGCTTCTGCATTTTCTTTCCAATGCTGGCACCGTTCTTGGAGACGCAGTAGGGAATGAAATAAAAATAATAGACAAGCTGGAGGGGAAAATTGATGAAAACCCAGAAGCAGCCGACAAAGGGAATGAATTGGGGAATGGTCAGGATCAGGGAAGGCACCCAGTCAATGAGCGTGGCTACTAGGCGATCGCCCAGTTCACCGCGCTCACCTGTGGGAATAGCGTCATCGGGAATCGGGGGAAGGTAGGCATCGAGCATGGCGGCTCCAGAGAACGAAGGGGGAAATGGAAAGTGCGGGAATCCGCAGAGGGGGCGCGTCAGGCCTTGGAGCAAGTGGCGGTTTTGTCCACCATGCTGATGATCTTGTAAAGCATGGGCATGGAGTATTCATTCTCCGGGATGGCTTCCCCGGCGTGCAGGCGTTCAGCAGTCTGGTAGGCATCAATGATGCTCAGGATACCGATGATCATGCCCGGCAGGACGCACAGGATCACGCCAACGAAGGTAGCGATGAGCGTGAAGAGCCATTTCCGCTGCTGGCCGTTGATGACCAGGTGCCCGATTCCGAAGACCAGCCAGGTCAACAGTGCGG
>JANOLT010000368.1:0-5159 GCA_031419915.1 Holophagaceae bacterium | reverse complement strand
CAAGAAACTGCGGATCTTTTGGGAAACCATGGACCGGAATGCGAATCTCACATTCTCGGGGCCGATGGAGCGTAGGGTTTTGGGCTTGATTCGCGAGGCCATGATGTTTGATGTCTCCGTTCACTCAGCTCGAAGCGCGTCAATGACCGGCAGGTTGGAGGCCCGGTAGGCCGGCAGGAATCCCGCGGCGATGCCCACCAGGGTCGAGAGCGTCACGCCCATGAGGACGATCCCCACTGTGATTTCAGCGGGGAAGCCCGTGGCCAGCTTCACGAGCATGGCTGCGGCAGCTCCGAGGAGCACACCGATGACGCCGCCGAAAGCCGAAAGCAGCGTGGCTTCCAACAGGAACTGACGGCGGATGTCGCGTTTCCTGGCGCCCATGGCCATTCGCACGCCGATCTCCTGGGTGCGCTCCACCACGCTCACCAGCATGATGTTCATGATCACGATGCCGCCGACGCCAAGCGATACGCTGCTCACGAGCATCAGCAGGATGAACGCCACGCGGCTGATGGCTTTCCAAAGCTCCTGCAAGGATTCCTGGGTCAGGATGCCAAAGGGATCCGGCGCGTTGTAGCTGGTATGGCGCATGGCCCGGAACATGGCCCGCACCTCGTCAATCGATGCGTCGATGCCCGCCACGCCCCCTTGGGCCTTGATGTGCAGCTCCAAGCTACTGGTGGGCTTCATGTAATTTTTTCGGTAGACCTGGATGGGGATGTAGACACGGCCATCCTGGTTGAAGCCAATGCTTTTCCCTTGCCGCGGCATGTTCCCGATGACTTGGAAGGGAAGGCCCCTGATCAGGATTGTGTGGCCGATGGGATCAACACCGGGGAACAGTTCGTCACGCGTGTCAGCGCCGATGACGGCCACGTTCCGGGCAGCTGTGTTCTCGGCTTCGGAGAAGTAGCCGCCGGCCTCAAAATCCAGATTGAAGAGGCGTCCAAAATTCGGCGTCGTCCCGATCACGCGGATATCCGGCAGGCGCTTGCCGCCACGGTTCACGGCCATGGAGTTGCTGGACGCGGCGCTCACCTCCGCCGCGTGGAGCAGGGCCCCACCGCTGATCCGCTCGTATTCCCGCCAGGTTATTGGTGGGCGCTTGATGGCCTGGAGGAACTCCTCGCGGCTGCGGATGATGCCGAATTTGTTGACGATGTAGACATCGGGCGAAAGGACGATGATCTTTTCCTTCACATAGGTGTTCAGTCCCGTGATGATCCCCACCACGGCCACGATGGTGCTCACGCCGATGATGATGCCCAGCAGCGTGAGGAAGCTGCGCAGCTTGTGGGCGCGGATGGCCCGCAGGGCCACGCGGAGGAGTTCGCGGGGATTCATGCGGAGGCGCCTTTAGCCCTTTTTCTTCTTGTCGTCGTCGGACTTCTTGGACTTGTCGATATGCACCGCATCATCGTTCTTCAGATCGCGTAATACCCGGTTAGGGCCTTTGATGAGCGTTTCACCGCCCTTCAGCCCGGAAGTCACCTCTATGTTGAGATCGCCCATGAGACCGGTCTTGACGGCCACGAACTTGGCCTTGCCTCCTTCCATGAGAAACACGCCTTCTTCTTCCTTGGCGGCTCCGGGGGCGGCTTTTTCACCGGATTTCAGCTTGATGTCGCGCATCACCAGCGCCTGGAAGGGCACCGCGACAGCGTTGTCTTTCGATCCGGTGTAGATGTCCGCTTGCGCGCTCAGGCCGGGCTTGATGGTGAGGGGCGGATTCTTGATCCAGACCTTCACCTTGAATTTGATGGCTTCGTTCTGGCTCAGGGAAAGCATGGGGCTGCCGCCGACCTCGGTCACCTGGCCCTGAAAGGTCTGCCCTGGATATGCATCAATATGCACCGAAGCCGTCTGGCCCTGTTTTACGTTGGGAATGGAGGCTTCATCCACTTCCATTTCCGCTTCCACCTTGCTCATGTCCGAAACGGTGATCAGTACGGTGCCTGCGCTGTTCTGGACACCCATGACCGCGGTCTCGCCCACCTCGATGCGCCTAGCGGTGACCACGCCATCCATGGGGCTGTTGATGGTGGCGTAGTTGAGGCCCACCTTGGCTTCGCGCACGCCTGCTTTCGCCTGATCCACGCGGCGCTGGGAGGACTGCACGCTGGATTGGGCCGTGGACATGGCCGTCCGGGTCTGTTCGAACTCGGCCTGGGAAATGATGCCGGCCTTGCGATTGGCTTCGGCCCGCGCGAAATCGGATTTGGCCTGATTGAATCGCGTCTGATTCGAGGCCAGATCGCTTTCGGCGGCTTCCACTCCCGCCTGGAGCCCTTGGGTGCTGGCCTGGAAGCGGCTGGGATCGATCTCCAGCAGGAATTGCCCGGCCTTCACAACGTCGCCTTCCTTCACTGCAAGACGGGTGACACGACCCATCACGTTGGCGGAAATATCCACCTTTTTCACGGCCTGCACTTTTCCATTGGCGCTGACCTTGGATTGCAGGTTCTCCTTGCCCACGGTGGAAACCTGCACAGGGCTTCCCTTCTCACGGCGCGTGAGGGCTCCGATGCCGACGAGGGCCACAAGGACCACGCCACCCCCAATGAAAAACAGCTTTTTCCGATTCATATTCAAGGCCTCCATGAAAGGGCATTTGGGCTTCGCGGTAGGTACAGCAAGCGTTTAGTGCAGCTTGGTAGAAGATACCTCTTGACGAGATGATTCAGATAGAATCGAATTTCATTTAGTGTTTGTTCTTGCCGTGGAGTGTTCTTGAATTGGATGTTGCGCCTGGCCTGTGTTCTTGAGTTGCTATTGTTTCTCAGTACACCTTTGCCCGCGAATCCGGCCCTTCCGGTTGCGGTTTCCGCCTCCGCCGGGGCCCTTTCCGGGACGGTGAAGGATGACAAGGGCCAGCCCATCAAGGGTGCTTCGTTGCGGCTGGAGAACAAGGTCAGCGGCTACCAACAGACCGTGAAGACCGATGCGAGTGGCCGCTTCACCTTCTACAACACCCCCTACGGCCAATACCACCTGGAGGCCGGAGCCCCGGGCATGGCGCTCCAGCACCTCAACCTGGAAATCCATTCGGCCCTGCCCCGCGCCCTGGACCTGGTGCTCGCGGAAGGGCAGATGACCGTGGTCGTGGAGGACCAGGCCACCTTGGTGGAAAACCGCTCCGCATCGCACCTGCACATTGACCAGAGCACCATCGACAAGATTCCCACGACGGTGCAGAGCCGGGCCCTGGAAAGCATCCTGCTGGCCACGCCGGGCTTCGTGGCCGATGAGAACGGCCGCTTCCATTTCAAGGGCAGCCACGGGCAGGTGACCTACATTGTGGACGGCGTCCCCATCTCGGATCAGGTGCAGGCCACCTTCTCCAACAGCCTGGACCCCAGCAATGTGGACAGCCTGGAAGTCATCACCGGTGGCATCTCGGCGGAGTACGGCGGCAAGCCGGCGGCGGTGGTGAACATGACCACCAAATCAGGCTTGGGCCATCCGGGGATGTCGGGTGATGTATCCTTTGGCGCTTCGCGATTCGGGACCTTTGAGACGAGCCTCAGTCTGAAAGGCGGTACTGATTCTTTTGGGTATTTCGCCACAGGTGCCATGAGTAAATCCGACCGATTCCTGGATCCCGTGAGCTTCGATAATTTCCACAACCATGGCTCCACTGGGCGCCTCTTCACCCGGTTTGATTGGCTGCTGACCTCCCAGGACACGCTGCGCGTTTCGGTCAGCGGCGGGCGCACGGATCGCGACGTTGTGAATCTCGCCAGCCAACAACTACAGGGCCAGAACCAGCGGGCGTCCAATGGCGATGCAAACCTGAGCCTGACATGGGCCCATCTTTTCGATGAGAACCGCAGCCTGGAATCTTCGATCTTCTTCCGTCACTCCACCTCGGAATTGCGCCCCACCGCGGAATTGGCCGAGGGTTTCGCAGCCGGGGGAGCTGATTTTCCTGTTTGGGTTGACCAGGAGCGCAGCCTCGACAATCTCGGCGCGCAGGTGGCCTATACCCAGAAAATTGGGGATGTGACGCTGAAAGCGGGCCTCAGCCACATTACCTACCCCATCCACGAGAATTTTCGTTTCGCCATAACCGACCCGAATCAGGTGACCAATCCCGGAGATCCGCTGTATCCCTTCACGACTGTGGGCGGGGGTCGCATTTTCACGTTCGATGACAAGCTCACACCCACGTTGTCCTCGGCCTACGTCCAGAGCGACTGGCATTTCGGGGTCTGGTTCGTAGCTGCGGGCCTGCGGCTGGATCACTATACCCAGGGGGATTATTCCAAAACCGAACTACAGCCCCGCTTGGGTGTTTCGTACCGCGTGGATGCCACCAACACCGTGTTCCGCGCCTCCTACGACCGGCTCATGATCACGCCCTCGAACGAGAACTTGGCCCTGTCCTTAAGCCAGCAGGCACGGGATCTCGGCGCTTTGGCGGGAACGCCCGCGGTGCCTTTGAAACCGGAATTCCAGAACAGTTTCACCTATGGCGTGGAGCAGCAGCTCGGCCAGGTCGGCCGCATCAGCCTTGAATACTGGGAGAAGAAATCCGATAACTCCGCGGACAACGAGCAGTTCTTCAATACCGGGATCCTGTTCCCCATCGCTGCAGCCCACGGCATCTTCCGCGGGACGAATCTACGGTTCGACCTGGTGCCGGTGGGAGGTTTCTCGGCTTATCTGAGCCTGGGTAAGACCCGCGCGATCTTCGTCACGCCCACGGTGGGTGGGCTTCTGCTGGAATCGCCGGGTGCGGCTGGCGAGCGATTCCTTATCGACCATGACCAGAAATTATCGGCCCAGCTGGGCCTTCGTTTCGAGAGGAACAGTTGGTACGTCCAAGCCCTTGGCCGCTACGATTCCGGCCTCGTTTCCACGGATCCCAGCGATGCGGTCGGCAATCCAGATCTGGAGTTCGGCATTCCCTTTGTGCGCTTCGATACCAGCGACGGCGTGTGGCGTGTGAAGCCCCGCACCACCTGGAATTTCAGTTTCGGGCAGACTTTCAAAATCACCGATAAGCGCAGCCTTCGAGTGGGCATGGACCTGCTCAACGCCTTCGACGAAAAAGGACTCTACAACTTCCTGAGCGTCTTTGGTGGAACCCACTTCATCCCGCCCCGGACCCTCGCGCTGCACCTTAAGTTCAGGTTCTAGCGGGATGCCGGAGT
>JANOLT010000367.1:0-2939 GCA_031419915.1 Holophagaceae bacterium | reverse complement strand
CCACCTTCGCGCCCGCTTTCTTGCGCCCCGAAAGCAGGTCGGGATAGCTGATGACTTTCGCGTGATCCATGCCTGGAATTTCGGGCAGCCGCGGCACAACGCCTGTGGCGAGCACCACTTCATCGAAGGATTTAAGCTCCTCCACTGAAGCGCGGGTGTTCAGTTTCACGTCCACCTTCATCAGTTCCAGACGACGGCCGAAATAGCGCAGGGTTTCAAAAAATTCTTCTTTGCCAGGCACCTGCTTGGCCAGATTGAGCTGACCACCCAGCTCGCCTGCCGCCTCGAAAAGCGTCACCTGATGGCCCCGCTCGGCGGCGTAGCTGGCGAAGGCCATGCCCGCTGCGCCCCCGCCCACCACGGCGATGCGCTTGGTATGCGCCGCCTTCGGGAAGTTCAGCTCCGTCTCGTAGCAGGCCCGCGGATTCACCAGACAGGTGGCTCGTTTTTGCTCAAAGACCTGATCCAGGCAGGCCTGGTTGCAGGCGATGCAGGTGTTGATTTCATCGCTGCGATTTTGGGCGGCCTTGAGCACGAAATCAGGATCGGCCAGCAGGGGCCGCGCCATGGAAACCATGTCCGCGTCGCCGCGCGCAAGAATGGCTTCCGCCACGTCCGGCGTGTTGATGCGATTGGTGGCGATGAGAGGAATATGGACCTCGCCCTTCATGCGCCGGGTCACCCAAGCGTAGGCGCCGCGCGGGACCATGGCGCCGATGGTGGGAACCCGCGCCTCGTGCCAGCCGATGCCGGTGTTGATGATCGTAGCGCCCGCGGCCTCCACGGCCTTGGCGAGCTGCACGACCTCTTCCCAGGTGGATCCATCGGGCACCAAGTCGAGCATGGAAAGCCGATAAATCAGGATAAAGTTGGGCCCCACGGCTTCACGGGTGCGCCGCACGATCTCCACCGGAAAGCGCATGCGGTTTTCGTAATAGCCGCCCCATTTATCGGTTCGGTGGTTGGTGCGGGCCACCAGGAACTGATTGATCAGGTAGCCCTCGCTGCCCATGATTTCCACGCCGTCGTAGCCCGCATCCTGGGCGTAACGGGCGCAGGACACGTAGTCGCGGATGGTGCCTTCAACCCCTCGACCAGAAAGCGTAGAAGGCTTGAAAGGCGTGATGGGAGACTTCACATTCGAGGCCGACACGGAAAACGGATGGTAGCTGTAGCGTCCGCCGTGGAGAATCTGCATCGCGATTTTCCCGCCACCCGCGTGCACCGCTTCGGTGATCAGGCGATGCTTTCTCACCTGCCAAGGCCAGCTGAGCTGCGCGCCAAAGGGAGCCAGACGACCCCGCAGATTCGGCGCGATGCCGCCGGTAACGATAAGCCCCACACCGCCTTTGGCCCGCTCCGCAAAAAAGGCGGCCATCTTCTCGAAGCCGCCCCTCTCTTCCTCCAATCCGGTGTGCATGGAGCCCATGAGCACTCGGTTGGAGAGCGTGGTGAACCCGAGATCGAGGGGGGCCAGAAGGTGGGGGAAGGGCACGGGATACTCCCAGGGGATCCATCCAGTGTAGAGCCGCTCAAGGCCTAACTGGATCCGGGACCCGCCTGGCCGAGGCGGAAATGCTGCCGCACCCGGCGCCACCGGAATACGAACAGGCACAGGGCCGTGGCCACTGCCACACCACCAAGGATGGCCCCAAGGCGAAGGAACGGCTCCCCCATCTCCCGTCGGGCCTGGATGAGAACGAAGGCGGTGCGCGCCCATTTGAGGGTGCCGATCACCAAGCCGAGTTGGAGGGCCGTGGCGGCCCAGGGTCTGCGCACCGCCAGCAAGGCCAGAAGGGCCAGGGAAAGCGCTACCGCCACGAGGTTGCCGCCCCTTAGGAAATGCGCCGCGAGGAGGAGCACCGCAAACAGGATGGGCGTGAACTGGAGCGGGAGCATGTAGGTCCTTCACGCGGGATCAGAGGGTTGCGGAGGGGCCGGATGGGGATCCGTCTGCGCTGGGCCACGGAACCCGGCGCTGCGGCCTCATCCCAGGAGTTCCTCGAAGCCGCACCCGGGTTTTGGGCAGAGCAGCACCTGGATGGGTTCCTTGCCACGGGGCTTGCGGGTCTTCTCGGTGAGGTAGGGGCTCTTGCATTTGGGGCAGGTGCGGGCGACGGGCTTGTCCCAGGCCGTGAAGTCGCACTTGGGATAGTTGGTACACCCGTAGAATATTTTTCCGAAGCGCGTTTTCCGGGGGCTCAGGTCCCCGCCGCATTTGGGACAGGGAATGCCCAGGATTTCCTTCTTCACGGTCTTGCAGGTGGGGTAATCCACACAGCAGATGAACTCGCCGTAGCGGCCGTGGCGCTTGACGAAATCCTTGCCGCAGGTGGGGCATTTCTCGCCGGTGGGCACATCGGCAGGAATGGGAATGCCCTTGGGGTCGGCCTTGCGGATGCCCTTGCATTTCGGATAGTTGGTGCAGGCCCAGAACGGTCCCCATTGGCCTTTGCGGAGCGCCATGGGCGTGGAGCCGCAGAGCGGGCATTCCGGCGCGTCTTCGGGCTCGTCCATGGCCTCGACTTCGGCGGTGTAGTCGCACTTGTCCTCGGGCTTTTCGGCGTGGTAATTCGTGCAGCCGAAAAACAGGCCGTTCTTGCCGATGCGCTTCAGCAGTGGCGCGCCGCACTTCGGGCAGGCCTCCCCTGAGGGCACGCCAGCCTTCAGGTTCTGCATGTTCTGGCCCGCGTCGGCGAGGGATTGCTCGAAGGGCCCGTAGAAATCCTTCATGGCCTTGAGGAAGGTCAGAGAGCCTTCTTCCACGCGATCCAAATTGGCTTCGAGGCCGCTGGTATATTTCGGGTTCATCAGTTCGTGGAAGCCCTGCACCAGCAGATCTGTCACCACGCAACCCAGCTCCGAGGGCTTGAAGCGGCCTTCGTGTTTTTTCACGTAATCGCGGTCCTGGATGGTGGAGATGATGCTCGCGTACGTGG
>JANOLT010000366.1:0-2187 GCA_031419915.1 Holophagaceae bacterium | reverse complement strand
GTCTTAATGTAAATCGTAAATCGAAAATCCAGGAGAATCCCCATGTCACTTGCCTTGATCGCTCCTCCGTTGCCTGACGAGTACGCGCCGCATTACGCGGTCTATGTCGTCAAGGTGCCCGAACTGAACGTGCTGGAGGCGTTGGAATCCAACCTGGATGAATTGGCGTTGCTCAACTCCGTGCCTGATTCCCAGGCGGGGTATCGCTACGCGCCGGACAAGTGGAGCATCCGCGAAGTGGCGGGCCATCTCATTGATGCGGAGCGGGTATTTGCCTACCGCGCCCTGCGATTCTCGCGAAAGGATGCGACGAATCTGCACGGCTTTGATGAAAACGAATTCGTTGCAGCTTCGGCCTACGATCACTGCCGACTGGAAGACCTGCTGGAAGAGTTCCGGCTCACCCGCCAATCGAATTTATGGATGTTCCGCGGCATGACCCAAGAAATGCTGGAGATCCGCGGCACCGCCAACAACCACCCCATGAGCGTGCGGGCACTGGCTGCGGTCATGGCCGGGCACCTGAGGCATCATGTGGGGGTTTTGAAGGAGCGGTATCTGTAGCTATTGGCTATGAGCTATCAGCTCATAGCTCATACCTCATAGCTCATTGCTCGCTCGGTAATTGGAGCCCATCCGCCCCGCCCACCACGCCACTAATGCCAGGGCCAGTTGATCTTTTGGAAGCGGGCCTATGGGGGCCTGAGGACCCTCGGCGGTCACGGGCGTCAGCGTGTTGTCCTGATGGCCGAAAGCCTTGCCGGTGGAAATATCATTGACGAAAACCGCATCGAGTTTTTTCTTGGCCAGCTTGGCTTGAGCATTCTCGATGTGATGTTCACTTTCGGCGGCGAAGCCCAATAGCCATTGACCGTTCGCCCCTGGCCTTTTCTGCATCCCGAGATTCAGCAGGATGTCCTGGGTTCGCACCAGCACCAGGTTTTCCTGGCCATCACTTTTCTTCACTTTTTCGGTCGGGACCTGCTGGGGCCGCTGATCGGCCACGGCGGCGGCGGCGATGCAGCCATCCATTCTGGGCCACAGATCAGCGCAGGCAGCCATCATGGCGTCCGCGGTTCGCACCCGTACCGTCTCCATGCCGTAGGGCGCGGCCATGTCGCCACCCAGCACAAGATGGACAACCGCACCCGCATCCCTTAATGCCCGTGCGATCTCGATGCCCATTTCCCCTGTGCTTCGATTCGTGAGAAGCCGCACGGGATCCAGGTCTTCACGGGTGGGACCGGCTGTCACCAGGACCAGTTTCCCAATCAGCGATGGTAAGCGTTTGCTGCCCACGGCGCGGATGGCATCGGCGATGATCTCGATGTCCGCCAGCTTGCCCGCGCCTTCTTCGCCACAGGCCAGCATCCCCATCGAAGGTTCGACCATCCGGTGGCCGAAGGACCTCAGACGCTCAAGATTGGCCTGCACCGCCGGGTGCTCCCACATGGCGGTGTTCATGGCCGGGGCCCAAAGCACCGGCGCTTGGGTGGCCAGCAATACGGTCGAGAGCAGGTCGCTGGCCAGGCCGTTGGCGGCTTTCCCAAGTATGTTGGCGGTGGCGGGCACCACGGCCACCACATCCGCCCAGCGGGCCAGCTCAATGTGTTCGACGCTTGGGCTGGGTCGCCATTCATTTTGGTCGGGATTAGCGCCGTAGCAGGGCTCGCCCGTGAGCGATGCCAAGGTCAGTGGCGTGATGAATCGCGATCCCGCTTCGGTAAGCACGCAGCGCACCACATGCCCCCGATTCGTGAGCAGACGCGCCAAGTCCGCCGCCTTGTAGGCCGCGATGCCACCAGTGATGCCTAGTAGGATTTTCATGGGGTTTCAAGACTCCAAGCTTTAGGCTACATGGTCGAGCGAGGATGCTCCACGCGGATCAGCGTGGCTCCCTATTCTTCTTTCAGATCGCTCCACTCAACCCGTATAACTTCCTCATCAATCCGATCTGCCCCAGGTGATAGCACTCGTGCATGTATAGAAAGGCCACGAGTTGCTCCAGGGGTTGTTCAGTGCCGGAGAAAGGATTCGGGGTGGGCTGATCCCAATCTTGTACTCCCTGACAAGCGGCCTTGATGCCTTCATCGGTGGCGGTGAAGACCTGGCAAAGGGCGACAAATCCCAGGTGGGAAACCTCACCACTCCCACCTCGTGCATAGGTTTCCTTCCAGATGGGCTCGT
>JANOLT010000365.1:0-1688 GCA_031419915.1 Holophagaceae bacterium | reverse complement strand
CAACTGCAATCCGGAAACCGTCAGCACGGATTTCGATATTTCAGACCGCCTCTATTTCGAACCGCTCACCCATGAACATGTCAAAGCCATCGTGCGGCGGGAAGCGCAAAACGGCGAACTGCTGGGCGTCTTCACGCAATTCGGCGGTCAGACACCTTTGAAATTGTCGGGGCGCCTGCACGCGGAAGGCGTACCGCTGCTGGGGACCTCGCATCAGACGATCATGGACGCTGAAGACCGCGAACGCTTTGGCCATGTGCTCTCGCGTCTCAGCATTCCGGTGGCGAAATGGGGGATGGCTTTCAGTTTCGATCAGGCCCGCACCGTGGCCCATCAGATCGGATACCCGGTCATGGTGCGGCCCAGCTTTGTGTTGGGTGGCCGCGCCATGGCCGTGGTTTTCGATGACGAAGGGCTTTCAAAATACATGCGCGAAGCCACCGCGGTGAACGAGGATCAACCCGTGCTGCTGGATCGCTACCTGGACGGCGCACAGGAACTGGACGTGGATCTGGTCTGCGATGGCAAGGATGTTTTCATCGCCGGGGTCATGGCCCACATCGAAGAAGCGGGCATCCACAGCGGCGACAGCTTTGCGGTGTTTCCGGCGATGGGTGTCGAAGAATCCGTGCTCGAAACGGTGCGGACGCAGAGCCGGAAACTGGCGCTGGAACTGGGTGTGCATGGCCTGATGAACCTGCAATGGGCCATCAAGGACGGCATCGCCTACTGTCTGGAAGCTAACCCAAGGGCCAGCCGCACCGTGCCCTTCATCAGCAAGGCCACGGGCGTGAATTGGGCGGGTGTCGCCGCGCGCGTCGGCCTGGGCCAATCCCTATCCGAGCAGAAAATAAGCGACGGGAAAGCCCTGGCGGTGGCCGTGAAGGGTGTGGTCTTTCCCTTCGCCAAATTCCCCGGCGTGGACCCGGTGCTGGGCCCCGAAATGAAATCCACGGGCGAGGTCATGGGCATCGGCGATACCTTCGGCGAGGCCTACGCGAAAGCACTGATCGCTGCGGGCGTGCCTCTGCCGCTTTCGGGCACCGTGTTTCTCAGCGTCAACGATCACGACAAACCTAAACTCTCAGAGCTGGCAAAGAAGCTCACCACCCTTGGCTTTGCTCTGTGTGCCACCGAGGGCACCGCGCGCCATCTGGAGACTGTGGACGGTCTCAAAGTGCGCCATATTTTCAAGGTGAACGAGGGCCGCCCCCATGCGGTGGACCTCTTGAAAAACGGCGAAATTGATTGGGTCATCAATACGCCCTTGGGCCGCGAGGCCTACTTTGATGAAGGCGCCATCCGCAAAGAATCCTTGAGGCTTAAAATTCCCTGCCTCACCAATATCAATGCCGCGCTAGCCGCCTGCGAAGCCGTGGAAACCCTGCGCGGGGAGACACGGGTACGAACGCTCCAAGGCCTGAATCCTGCGATTGCATGACCCGTACCGACTTCAGGCTTCAGGCTTCAGGTTCGCATCACCCACGGCACAATCCAATGCGGAGAGACTCATTGCCTGAAGCCTGCAGCCTGAGGCCTGAAGCCAATTTCATCCGGCTCGAATGCAGTATCCGGGTTAATAGGGCCGTGACCGCAGTCACCCCTCCCGCACTCTAGAATTTCAGGAGGGCGGCTGCTGTTTTTGGCCGATTGGAGATGACCATGGAAAGCCTGCTCACTGGCCTTGA
>JANOLT010000364.1:0-13205 GCA_031419915.1 Holophagaceae bacterium | reverse complement strand
CGATGCCCCAACCGAAGCAAAGGCCGCCTGCGCCTCGGGTTGCGCGTGTCATTCTCCAAAAATAGAAGCAATTACCAAGCCGGCCTGACGGGCGGGATAAGTATCCCTGATTGACTTCTCCCCTCGCTGCGATAGGCTTATAAGTTCCCTGCCCATCTGGGCTGGTTGATTTTTTTAAATCCGTCCAATGTTGCATGTCCTTCGCAAGGGGCATCTGCAACCTCTCGGGCCTTGCTCTCCAGAATTCTCTGGACGAGCCAAATATGGAGGATGGTGTGCCAACCATCAATCAGCTGATCCGCCAAGGGCGGAAGACGTTCACCAATAAGACCAAGAGCCCCGCGCTCGATGCTTGCCCACAGAAACGTGGCGTATGCACTCGCGTGTTCACGACCACGCCCAAGAAGCCGAACTCGGCGCTTCGCAAGGTGGCCCGCGTACGCTTGACGAACGGCATCGAGTGCACCACCTACATTCCGGGTGTGGGCCACAACCTGCAAGAGCACTCCATCGTCCTCATCCGCGGTGGCCGTGTGAAAGACCT
The DNA here is from genome assembly GCA_031419915.1 of Holophagaceae bacterium. Taxonomy (GTDB): domain Bacteria; phylum Acidobacteriota; class Holophagae; order Holophagales; family Holophagaceae; genus JANXPB01. The sequence continues at coordinate 12,661 of JANOLT010000364.1, read as the reverse complement.
GCCGGGTGTGCGCTATCACGTGGTTCGCGGAACGCTGGACGCCACGGGCGTCGCCGGCCGCAACCAGTCCCGTTCCAAGTACGGTGCGAAACGGCCCAAGGCCGGCGCTGCCGCCGCTGCTAAGAAAAAGTGAGGTAGATGAAAAATGGCTCGTCGTTCCGCACCCCCCAAGCGTGAGATCCTCCCGGATCCTATTTACAACTCCCTTATCGTCTCCAAGTTCGTGAACATCCTCATGGAGCGCGGCAAGAAGGCCACCGCCGAACGCATCGTGTACGGCGCGCTTGAAATCGTCGCCAAGAAGAGCGGTGAAGAGGCCCTTGAAGCCTTTACCAAGGCCTTGACCAACATCAAACCGGCGGTGGAAGTAAAATCCCGCCGCGTGGGTGGCGCCACCTACCAGGTGCCTGTCGAAGTGCCGCAGAACCGCCGCACCTCGCTGGCCATGCGTTGGCTGAAAACCTATTCTGCCTCCCGCGGTGAGCGCACCATGCGCGACAAACTGGCTGGCGAGATTCTTGACGCCATGAATTTCCGCGGCGCTGCCATCAAGAAGAAGGACGACGTCCACAAGATGGCCGAAGCCAACAAGGCTTTCGCGCACTTCCGCTGGTAGACGGCTCTTTTGCATCACGGGGCTGCCGCACTGGCGGCCCCCATCTTTTGAATTATTGACTTAAATTTTTGACCCTGAATTTCCGTGTGCCATGAGCACCGGATTCCGACCCTGATCCTTGAACTTAAATTCTCCCAAGGAGACTCCCGTGGCTCGCCATACGCCCCTTGAGCGCTACCGCAACATCGGCATCATGGCTCACATTGATGCCGGTAAAACGACCACGACGGAGCGCATTCTTTTTTATACTGGCAAGATCCACAAGATCGGCGTAGTTCACGATGGCGCTGCCACCACCGACTGGATGGTGCAGGAGCAGGAACGCGGTATCACCATTACGTCCGCGGCCATCACTGCTACCTGGGTTCCATTGACGGGCAAGGATGCGGGCGTCGAGCACCGCATCAACATCATTGACACACCTGGGCACGTGGATTTCACCGCCGAGGTGGAGCGTTCCCTGCGCGTGCTGGACGGCGCCTGTGCGGTGTTCTGCGCCGTGGGTGGCGTGGAGCCCCAGTCCGAGACGGTCTGGCGTCAGGCCGATAAGTACCACGTGCCGCGCATGGCTTTCGTCAACAAGATGGATCGTCCGGGCGCGGATTTCTTCCGCGTGGTGGAGATGATGAAGACCCGCCTGAAGGCGCGGCCTATGCCCATCCAGATCCCCATTGGCGCCGAAGAGCACTTCCGGGGTGTTGTGGACCTGGTGACCATGAAGGCCCTCACTTTCGACGAAGGCGACAAGGGTTACAAAGTCATCGAAGGCGAGGTTCCTGCCGAGCTTTTAGAGACCGCCATCGAATGGCGCGAAAAAATGGTGGAGATGGTCGCCGAGGCCGATGAAGTGCTGATGGAAAAATACCTGGGCGGCGAAGATCTTACAGAGGCGGAACTTCGTGAAGGCATCCGCAAGGGTTGCATCGCGATCATTTTCACGCCGATGATGTGCGGCAGCGCCTTCAAGAACAAGGGTGTGCAGCCCATGCTCGACGCAGTGGTGAACTACATGCCCAGCCCCCTTGACATTCCCTCCATCAAGGGCATGGACATGGACGGCAACCCCATCGAACGTCACCCGGACGACAAGGAACCATTCAGTGCCCTGATCTTCAAGATCATGGCCGATCCATTCGTTGGCAGCCTGGCATTCCTCCGTGTTTATTCCGGTGTGCTTGAAGCGGGATCCAGCGTCTACAATTCCAACAAGGATCGTCGCGAGCGCATTGGTCGCCTGCTTCAGATGCACGCCAACAAGCGCGAAGACATCACCGAAGTCCGCACCGGCGACATCGGCGCCGCGGTGGGCCTCAAGGATGTGTTCACAGGTCAGACCATCTGCGACGAAGACAAACCCGTGGTGCTCGAGAGCATGGATTTCCCGGATCCCGTGATCCAGGTGGCCATCGAGCCCAAGACCAAGGTGGACCAGGAGAAGATGGGCATCGCGCTGAGCCGGCTGGCCCAGGAAGATCCCACCTTCAAGGTCAAGACCGATCCCGAGACGAATCAGACCATCATCGCCGGCATGGGTGAGCTCCACCTGGAGATCATCGTGGACCGCATGATGCGCGAGTTCAAAGTGGAAGCCAACGTGGGCAAGCCCATGGTGGCCTACCGCGAAACCATCCGGAAGCGTGTGGAATGCGAAGGCAAGTTTGTCCGCCAATCCGGCGGTCGCGGTCAGTACGGCCACGTCAAGCTCATTGTCGAGCCCAACCTGCCCGGCAAGGGCTACGAGTTCATCAACGACACCAAGGGTGGTTCCGTGCCCAAGGAATACATCAAGCCGACGGACCAGGGCATTCGGGAAGCCATGGAATCTGGCGTGCTCGCCGGATACCCGGTCGTGGACGTCAAGGTCACCATTTACGACGGAAGCTACCACGACGTGGACTCCAATGAAATGGCATTCAAGATCGCAGGTTCCATGGGCTTCAAGGCAGGCTGCGAAAAGGCCAGCCCGGTGATTCTCGAACCCATCATGGGCGTCGAGGTCGTGGTGCCGGAGGAATACATGGGCGATGTCATCGGCAACTTGAACAGCCGGCGTGGACGCATCGAGAACATGGACGAGCGCGCTGGTTCCAAGGTCGTTTCGGCCAAGGTCCCTCTCGCGGAAATGTTCGCCTATTCCACCAGCCTTCGCGGCATGACTCAGGGCCGCGGCAACTACACCATGCAGTTCTCGCACTATGATGAAGCCCCCAAGAACGTGGCGGAAGAAATCATCGCCAAAGTCAAGGGGAGCAAATAGCAAGGATGAATGTTGAAGTATGAAGGATGAAAGTTCCCCTCCTATCTTCAACCTTCATAATTCAACCTTCATACTTTCACAGCCCTTCACGGGGTGAGGCCGCTCTGGGTCTTCGGATCCCAGGCTTCTTGATAAGCCCGCTTTCCCTTTGTTAAAGGGAAAGTCAAAAAAGCCGCCGAGGCTCAAAAATTTTCATTTGTGTTTTCGGTGGCTTTTGTTATTCTAATTAGCCTTGTCCTCGTCACGAGGACATCAATTTAGGTTGGGCGGCCAGCGCCCCACGTCTATGGACGGCTCATCCGTCCCGATGGAGTGAACATGAAAGACAACATTCGCATCCGTTTGCGCGCCTTCGATCATCGCCTGCTTGATCAAAGCACGCGCGAGATCGTGGAAACCGCGAAGCGCAGCGGCGCGCAAGTCGCCGGACCGATTCCTCTCCCCACCCGGACGAGCAAGTACACGGTGAATCGCTCGCCCCACGTGGACAAGAAGAGCCGGGACCAATTCGAGATCCGCACGCACAAGCGCCTGCTCGACATCCTCAACCCCACCCAGACCACGGTGGATACCTTGATGCGTCTCGACCTCCCCGCGGGCGTCGACGTCGAGATCAAGGTCTTCAGCCGTCAGGGCAACCGGTAAAGGAAGGGGAGCAAAAAACATGATCAAAGGAATCATCGGCAGAAAACTGGGTATGACCCAGATATTCAACGAGAAGGGCCAAGTGGTCCCCGTAACCGTGATCCAGGCTGGCCCATGCGTGGTGGTACAACGCAAGACCACCGCCAAGGAGGGTTATGACGCCATTCAGATCGGCTTCGTGGATCCCAGCGGCGGAAAGCGCGCCAACAAACCCGAGAAGGGTCACGCGGAGAAGCACGGAGTCGCCCCGGTGCGCGTGCTGCGTGAGTTCAAAGTGGATTCTTCCGACCCCGCGAAGGAAGGCGACAGCGTTCTTGTGGGTCAATTCGAAACCAAGGTCAAAGTAAATGTCGTTGGCACCAGCAAGGGTAAGGGTTTCGCGGGCGTCGTGAAGCGCCACCATTTCAAAGGTGGACGCGCGACCCACGGCTCCATGCACCACCGCGCTCCTGGTTCCATCGGCAGTTCTTCGGATCCCAGCCGTGTCTTTCCGGGCATGCGCATGGGTGGCCACATGGGCGCCGAACAAGTGACCGTGAGGAACCTGGAAATCGCCTCGGTGGATTCCGAAAACAATCTTCTGCTCATCAAGGGCGCCGTTCCCGGCCCCAAGGGTGGGTATGTCGTGATCAAGCAGGAGGCCTGAGATGGCGACCTTCCAGCACCCTGTCGTGAACCTCGACGGCAAGCAGGCCGGCACTGTGGACCTGCTGCCCGAAGTCTTCAAGCTTGAAGAAATCAATACCCATCTGATCTGGGAAGCGGTTCGCCACTTCCTGGCCAAGCGCCGTGCGGGCACCGCCAAGACCAAGGACAAGTCCGAGGTTTCTGGTTCTGGCAAGAAGCTCTGGAAGCAGAAGGGCACCGGTCGCGCCCGTATCGGCTCGATCCGTTCGATGATCTGGAAGGGCGGCGGCACGGCCCATGGGCCGAATCCACGCTCCTACGATTACGCCTTCCCCAAGCGCGCCCGTCGTTCCGCTTTGCGCAATGCGCTATCCGTCAAGTTCTCCAAAGGCCAATTGATGGTCGTTGAGAACTGGGAACTCGACACCCACAAGACCAAGGCTCTTTCGGGAACCATGGCCAAGCTGGGTGTGAGCAATCGAGCCCTACTGGTCGGCTCCGAAGCTTCCCACAACTTGTCCCTTGCCGCCGGGAACCACCCCAGGTTCATGACGGTGACGAGCCTGGGCGTGAACGTCTATGAGCTGCTCAAGTACGACCAGGTTGTCTTCTCCAAGGATGCGATTCTGGCCCTGCAGGAAGTGGTGAAACCATGACTAAAATTTTCGAAGTGATTCGCAAACCGCTGCTGACTGAAAAGGGTCAGATCTTGCGGGAGAGCAATGTTCAGGTGTTCGAAGTGGCCCCATGGGCCAACAAACACCAGATCAAAGAGGCCGCGGAACTCCTGCTCCAGGCCAAGGTAAAATCCATCCGTACCGTCAAGGTACATGCCAAGGCCAAGCGCCTGGGCCGTTGGATGGGCCAGACCACCGCAACCAAAAAAGCGTATGTCGAATTGGCGGAAGGTTCTCTTCCTGCCACCGAGGCTTAAAGCCCGGATCTTATAACTTCAAACTCCGTGGGCGGACAAGCACTGCCACTATCGCCCACACTTTTCTAAAGGCAAAAACATGAGCGTAAAGATGCTCAAGCCGACCACACCGGGTCAGCGCGGCATGTCGAAGTCAGGCTTCGAAGAAATCACGAGCGACACCCCTGAGCGCTCCTTGATTTCCAAGAAGACCCGCACCGGCGGCCGTTCCAACACCGGTCGCATCACCACGCGCCACATTGGCGGTGGTCACAAACAGCGCTATCGCCTGATCGATTTCAAGCGCAACAAGTTCGACGTGCCCGCCAAGGTCGCGACGATCGAATACGACCCCAACCGGACCGCCCGTATCGCGCTTCTGGTTTACGCCGACGGAGAAAAGCGCTACATTCTGGCGCCTGATGGCCTGGAGGTCGGCCGTACTGTGGTTTCCGGAAAGACCGCGGACATCCTGGTGGGCAATTCCCTGCCGCTCCGAAATATCCCGGTGGGTACGGAAATTCACAACATCGAAATGAAGCCCGGCAAAGGTGGGCAGATCGCCCGCGCCGCCGGCGCTTTCGCGCAGCTCGTGGCAAGGGATGGTGAATACGCCCAGCTCCGCCTGAAGTCTGGTGAGATCCGCAAGATCCATCTGGAATGCATGGCGACTATCGGCAAGGTTGGCAATCTACAGCACGAGAACATCGCGCTGGGCAAGGCCGGCCGTACGATCTGGCTGGGTGTCCGCCCGACGGTCCGTGGTGTGGTCATGAACCCGGTCGATCACCCGCACGGTGGTGGCGAAGGCCGCACTTCCGGTGGCCGTCATCCGGTCACCCCTTGGGGCCAGCCGACTCGTGGATACAAGACGCGGCGTAACAACCGCACCACCAAATTCATCGTCAAGCGGATCAACTAGGAGAATTTACGATGGCCCGTTCTCTGAAAAAAGGCCCGTTTATCGATGGGCACCTCTCCAAGAAAGTGGACACCGCTGTTGCCGCGGATGACCGCAAGATCATCAAAACCTGGTCGCGCCGTTCCACGGTGATGCCGAAAATGATCGGCCTTACGTTCGCCGTCCACAATGGCAACAAGTTCATCCCTGTCTACATCACGGACAACATGGTGGGCCATAAGCTGGGCGAATTCGCTCCGACCCGGACCTTCAAAGGCCACGCCGGCAAGTCCGACGCCAAAGCGAAGGGGAAATAGGCCATGACTATGAATTCGAAATCGTCCGTCCAGATTGATATCGCTTCCAGCGCTACCATCCGGCACCTGCGCGGCTCGGCCCAGAAGGCTCGGCTCGTGGTGGACCTCATCCGTGGCAAGAACATCGGCGAAGCCCAGTGGGTTCTCGCCAGCACCAAGAAATACGCCGCGGAACCCATCCGTAAGCTGCTCGATTCCGCCGTGGCCAACGCTTTGGACAAGAATCCTTCCGTGAACCCCGACGAGTTGATGGTCAGGTCCGTATTCGTGGATGAGGGCTTCCGCATGAAGCGCGTCCGCCCTGCGCCCATGGGTCGCGCCTACCGGGTGCAGAAGCGCACTTGCCACATCACCATTCAGCTCGCCGCCGTACCCGCCGAGGAGGCGTAGTCATGGGTCAAAAAGTTCACCCTTTTGGGTTCCGCATCATCTACTCCAAGAATTGGCACAGCAAGTGGTACTCCAAGCGGGACTACGCCACCATGCTGCATGAGGACTTGAAACTCCGCAAAGACTTGAAAGCCCAATTGCACGCGCTCAACGCCATGATCAGCAAGATTGACATTGAGCGAGCAGCGGACAAGGTCACCGTGCGCATCTTCACCGCGCGCCCCGGCATTGTGATCGGACGCAAGGGCTCAGAGATTGATAAGCTCCGTGAAGATCTCCAGGCGAAGCTCAAGCGCCCTGTGGCCGTTGACATCCAGGAAATCAAGAAGCCCGAGATTGACGCGCAGCTCGTCGCCGAGGGCGTCGCTCAGCAGCTCGAGCGCCGCATCGCTTTCCGCCGTGCCATGCGCAAGGCTGAAGAGGCCGCCATCCGCTTCGGCGCAAAGGGCTTCAAGATCAAGGTCTCCGGCCGGCTGAACGGCGCCGAGATCGCCCGCACCGAAGACTACCTCTCCGGTCAGATGCCCCTCCAGACCATCAAGGCCAACGTGGACTACGGCTTCGCCGAAGCCAAGACCACCTACGGCATTATCGGTGTGAAGGTGTGGGTGAACCTGCCGGATTCGGCCGTCGAAACCGTGAAGCGCTGAGGTAACTTAACCATGTTGATGCCCAAGAAAGTCAAACACCGCAAGGTTCAAAAAGGTCGGGTCAAGGGTGTAGCCACCCGCGGTGCCGAACTCGCTTTTGGCGATTTCGGTCTCAAAGCGCTTGATCATTGCTGGCTCACCAATCGCCAGATCGAGGCCGCCCGTATCGCCATGACCCGCCACGTGAAGCGCGGTGGCAAAATCTGGATCCGCGTTTTTCCCGACCGGCCCACCACATCGAAGCCAGCTGAAACCCGCATGGGTAGCGGCAAGGGCGCACCGGATGGATGGGTTTGCGTGATTCGCCCAGGTCGCATCCTCTTCGAGATGGAAGGTGTCACCGAGGACCTGGCCCGCGAAGCCCTGGCCCTGGCGCAGCAGAAGTTGCCCTTCGCGTCTGAGTTCATCACCCGCACGCCGCCTGAAGAATAGAGGAACCCTATGAGCAAAAAAAATCCCTTCAGCGCATTCACAGAAAAAAACACCGAAGAGCTGGCGCAGCTTGAGGCCGAATTGGCCGCCAAGCGCTTCACCCTGCGTTTTCAGCATGCCGTGGGCCAAGTGGAGAATTCCGCTGAGATCCGCAAGACCCGCCGTGACTTGGCCCGCGTCAAGACCGCGTTGGCCTCCAAAATGGCCGCAGAGTAGGAGACTGGGATGAGCCTCGAAACTAAAATGATCCGCAGTGGCATCGTGGTGTCCAGCAAGGCCGACAAGACCGTGGTCGTGAAGGTGGAGCGCAAGTTCCAGCACCCGCTGTATCACCGCACCGTTAAGCAGTCGAAGAAATTCATGGCCCACGATGAAACCAACGCCTGCGGCATCGGCGACCTGGTGAAGATCGTGGAGTCCCGTCCCTTGTCCAAACGCAAGCGCTGGGCGGTCCTCGAGATCGTCCAAAAAGCTGGCGAGTAAGGAGATCCAATGATTCAGATGGGATCCATGCTCACGGTCGCCGATAATTCCGGCGCGAAAAAAATCTGCTGCATTCTGCCGCTAGGCGGGGGTGTCGGCAGGATCGCTCAACTGGGCGATGTCATCACCGCTTCTGTCAAGGAAGCCATTCCCGGTGGCGCGGTGAAAAAGAAGGCCGTCGTGCAGGCGGTCATCGTCCGCCAGCGCAAGGCTTTCCGCCGCAAGGACGGAAGCTACATCCGCTTCGACGAGAACGCTGCCGTCCTCATCAAGAAGGATGGGGAACCCGTGGGAACCCGCGTGTTCGGACCCGTAGCACGCGAACTCCGTGAGCGCAAATACATGAAGATTGTGTCTCTCGCTCCAGAGGTGATCTGATGCCCACCACGAAGATGCCCACCATGAAGATGAAGCTAAAAAAGGGCGATCAGGTCGTCGTGATCGCAGGCAAAGACAAAGGCAAAGTTGGGCTGATCTCCAAGGTCAATCCCTCCACGAACCGTGTGCTTGTCGCTGGTATCAACATGATCAAGAAGGCCACCAAGGCTAATCCTCAGACCGGCGAGGAGGGTGGCATGATCCCCAAGGAAGCCACGATCCACGCTTCCAATGTGATGATGCTCGATCCCACGACGAACAAGCCGACGCGAAAACGCCCTGCCTGATCTTTCCACTTTCTTCTCAGGACTTGTCGTGAGATGATCGTCATTCCGTCCCTATAGGGGGCGGACTCGTTTGAAAACCTGAGGTTGAGGGGAAACGGGAAGCGGCCGCGCCACCATTGGTGCCCGGCGTGCGACCCAAGCCCTCTCGCTCTCCCGAACCCCGGGGCTTTTACGCCCTCGGAAATGGAGGATGCAATGTCTAAAGCACTAGAGCCTTCTGTGCCTCGCCTGAAGGTTCACTATTCCAACAAAGTGGTTCCGGCCCTCCAGTCGGAGTTCGGTTTTGACTCCATCATGCAGGTGCCGAAGCTTGAAAAAATCGTCCTGAACATGGGCGTTGGCGAAGCCATCCAGAACATCAAGATTTTGGATGTGGCAGTGGAAGAACTCACGACGATCACTGGACAGAAAGCCATCGTCCGCAAGTCCAAAAAGAGCGTGGCCCAGTTCAAGCTGCGCGAGGGGATGCCCATCGCCTGCATGGTCACCCTGCGCGGATCCCGCATGTGGGAGTTCATGGATCGCCTCATCGCGTTGTCCCTGCCCCGTGTGCGTGACTTCCGCGGCGTCCCCACACGTTCCTTCGATGGTCGTGGAAATTACACATTGGGCATCAAAGATCAGTTGATCTTTCAGGAAATTGACTTCGCGAAGGTGGACAAGCTCAAGGGCATGAACATCACTTTCGTGACCTCCGCCAAGAACGACGCTGAAGCGCGTGCCCTGCTGACCCAGCTCGGTATGCCCTTCCGTAAGTAGCAGGAGACTACAAAAATGGCCCGCATCGCAAAAATCTACAAAGATAGCCAACCGCCGAAATTTTCGACCCAGCACAGGAATCGTTGCCTGAGCTGTGGCCGTTCCAGGGGTTACATCGGCAAATTCCGTTTGTGCCGTATCTGCTTCCGCAAACATGCACTGGCCGGCGAACTGCCGGGCGTGCAGAAATCCAGCTGGTAAGGGGGCAACCATGTACACAGATCCTATTGCCGATTACCTGACCCGCATCCGCAACGGCATCATGGCTGGCCATACGGCCGTCGTGGTACCCGCCAGCAAGATGAAGGAGAATCTCTCCACCATTTTGAAGCAGGAGGGATATATCCACTCCTTCAAGGCCGTTGAGCATGAGGGCCGGAATTATCTCGTCCTCAATCTCAAATACCTGAAAGACAAGGCCAACGTGATCCACGGCATCAAGCGGATTTCTCGTCCCGGCCTTCGGATTTTCGCCGGGGTTCACGAGATTTCAGAGGTCCATGGTGGCCTCGGCATCTCCATCCTCACCACGCCCAAGGGTGTGATGACCGGCAAAGATGCGCAAAAGCAGAACGTTGGCGGCGAGGTAATCGCGCATGTCTGGTAACCGTCTCGCAATCGTCCATTAACCCATTTTCCTGAAATGGGCGACAGGTCTTGATCTGAGCCCTCATCTAAGGATTTCAAAATGTCTCGAATCGGAAAAATGCCCGTGACCCTGCCCAAGGGCGTGACCGTCACAGTCAACGGGGCTGAGGCCGTGGTAGCAGGCGCCAAGGGCAAAATCAACTGCCCGATCCCGAAGGGGATCAGCCTCGACATCAAGGCTGACTCCGTCACATTCCTGCGGGCTGATGAACAGACTCAGACCCGTGCCTTTCATGGTCTTGCCCGCGCGCTTGTGAACAACGCCGTTCAAGGTGTTACGGAAGGCTGGAAGAAGGAATTGGACATGGTCGGCGTCGGCTACAAGGCCGTCATGGATGGCGCGAAATTGCGCCTGGACCTGGGCTATAGCCACCCCATTTTCTATGAAGCGCCCGAGGGCATCGCCCTGACGGTCGAAAAAGCCACCCACATCGTGGTGACTGGCAGCGACCGGCAGCTGGTGGGCCAAGTGGCCGCTGACATCCGCAAGTTCCGCAAACCCGAGCCGTACAAGGGCAAGGGCGTCATGTACACCGGCGAAGTCATCCGCCGCAAGGCCGGCAAGACCGGAAAGTAGGGGGAGCCATGGCCACATCATCCGAACTCAGAAACCTCGCCTCGCGGCGCGAAAAGACCAAGGCCCGTATCCGAGGCCGGCTCTCTGGCACCGCGGAACGTCCTCGGCTCACGATCTACAAGAGCCTTAAACGCATTTACGTACAGGCCGTGGATGACGCCAAAGGTGTCACCGTGGCTTCTGCCTCCAGCCTGGAGAAGGATCTGCGCGCTAAGCTTTCCAACGGTGCGAACATCGATGCCGCCAAGGCCGTCGGAGCTAGCATTGCCGCCCGTCTACAAGAAAAGGGCATCAAGGCGGTGGTCTTCGACCGCAATGGTTATCTCTATCACGGCCGCGTGAAAGCGCTGGCCGACAGCGCCCGCGAAGCCGGGCTGCAGTTTTGAGGAGCGGAGCGATGGCGAACGAGCGAAGTGACAGGCACAGCAACCAGGGCGCTCAGGAACCCCAGAGCGAATTCAAGGACCAGGTCATCTACGTGGGCCGCGTCACGAAGGTGGTGAAGGGGGGCAAGAATTTCTCCTTCTCCGCGCTGGTGGTGGTGGGCGACGGCAATGGCCGGGTCGGCTTCGGTTTGGGCAAGGCCCTCGAAGTTCCTTCCGCCATCAAGAAGGGAATCGAAAGCGCCAAGCGCAACATGATCAAGGTTCCGGTGACCCCTAATGGCAGCTTGCCGCATCCAATCCAGGGCCATTTTGGCGCGGGCTCGGTGCTCATGAAGCCCGCGCCTCAGGGTACTGGCATCATCGCTGGCGCCGCGGTGCGAGCGGTCATGGAAGCAGCCGGTGTCCACAATGTCCTTACCAAGAGCCTGGGCTCCAGCAATCCTCACAACGTGGTTCGCGCCACATTCCAGGGACTTGCGGCTCTCATGGACCCCTATACGGTCATGACCAATCGCGGTCTGGATCAGGTGGAGGCCTAAGATGCCCAACCAACCGAAACAGAATCCCCCCAGCAAAGCCTTGATCGGCAAGAACGTGATCATCACGCTGCGCCGCTCGATCATCTGCACCGTGCCCAAGCACAAAGCATTTGCTCAAACACTTTGTCTCAAGCGTCCCGGTGACACCCGTGAGTGTGTCTATACCGCCAATGTCCACGGGATGCTCAAGCTGATGCCCCACCTTATTGACGTAACGGTCAAGGGTTAGAGGAGAACGTCATGAAACTCAACGAACTCCGCCCAGCCCCCGGCGCAACCCAGTCCCGCAAGCGCGTGGGCCGGGGCAAAGGCTCCGGCATGGGCAAGACCGCGACTCGCGGCGAGAAGGGCCAGAAGTCCCGCCGCGGCTACAGCCACAAGCGCGGCTTCGAGGGCGGCCAGATGCCACTGCATCGCCGCCTCCCCAAGCGCGGCTTCACCAATATCTTCGCCATTCCTACCCAGGAAGTGACACTGGCCTTCATCTCGACCTACTTCAAGGATGGCGAGAAAGTCTCCATCGAGGCGCTTCGGGACAAGAAATTGCTGAAATCCCGCATCCAGAAGATCGTCGTTTTGGCCAAAGGCGAGCTCACCTGCAAGGTGACTGTGGTGGCGGATCGTGTCACCAAGGGCGCCCGTGAAGCCATCCTTGCCAAGGGTGGCACCATTGAAGAAATCCAAGAGCCCTGCGCGCCAGCGCTCGTACGCAGGCCTAAAGGGGCCACCGCCGAATGAACCGATTCCGCCAGCTTTGGGAAAACCCAGAACTCCGCAAGCGCATCTTGTTTACCCTTGCGATGCTGGCCCTCTATCGTTTCGGGGTCCACGTTTCCGTGCCGGGCGTCAATGCCGA
>JANOLT010000363.1:0-2268 GCA_031419915.1 Holophagaceae bacterium | reverse complement strand
CACCGAGCGGCTCGCAGTTCCCTATGCCGATGGACGCCCGCCCATCAGGATGGGGGAGCCGGAAGGTGCAGACCGGTCACTGTGACTTGCGGAATTCGAGGGTGTATTCCAGTGGGGCTGAGAGTTTGGGATTCTTCACGGTGATCCGCTCCGTCAGGGCCCCGCCGGTGAGCGTGAAGGCGAGGCTACGCTGCCCCTCGTTGCCCTCCAGATTGAGCACGATGGTCTCTCCATCCTTCCGCATAGTGGCCTGGAAAGCCTCGCCATCGCTGCGTTTCCACGAGGTGGATCCGCCAATCGGGACCGTGAGCGGGGACTCTTTGCCGAACGAGATGGAGAGGTTCGTGCCCACCAGGATTAAAATGGAATCGTAGAATTTCTCACGGCCTTCAAGTTTCTTCCTCCAGATGGGCTTCATGAAGGCGTTCAAGCCAGCGACGGACTTCTCGATGGCCGCGGGAACCTGTTCCTTGCCGGATTGCAGCGTGTAGGTGCCGTCCCAGTTGGGGGCTGCCTGGACCATTGCGGGAACGAGAAGAAGCAGAGGTAGGGGCATGGTCGGTTCCTTTAGATTTGGGAGAAGTTTAGACCACCATTCTAAAGCGGATGGGCACGAAGCTATTCGTGTAAGCTTGGCCTTCCATCAGCCCTTCCACCTTCTGGCGTCTTCTTCCGGGAGCCTCAATTGGTCCAGCACACGGGTGGCGAAGGTATCGAAGAGATCCTCAAGACCTGATGGTTTGCTGTAGAAGCCAGGCATGATGGGCATCACGATGGCGCCAGCATCGTGGACCCGAAGCATGTTTTCCAGGTGGATGCGGTTCAGCGGCGTCTCCCGCAGGCAGAGCACCAGGGGCCGCCGTTCCTTCAAGCAGACATCCGCCGCGCGGCTCACCAGGCTCTCGCTGATGCCCGATGCGATACGTCCCAGGGCCCCGGCACTGCACGGCACGAGCGCCATGCCATCCTGGCGGTAACTGCCGGATGAGATCGCCGCACCGAGATTCCGCTCATCGTGGTGCGTGATTTTGGGGCTGATGGCGCAGAGATCCTTCACCGTGAGCCCGGTCTCATCCGTCAGGCAGCGCTTGCCCGTGGGCGATAAGAGCAATGCGACTTCAGTCACATCTTCGTTGGCGGCAAGGCGCCGCAACACCGCGACGCCAAAAGCCGAGCCCGAAGCGCCAGTGATGGCCACAGTGAATCGTTTTCCGCTCATGGAATCAGTGTGACACGTAGGCTGTGGGCTGTGGATTGTGGGCTGTAGGCTGTGGGCTGTAGGCTGTGGGTAGCGCCTTTTCTGGCCCACAGCCCAACGCCTACAGCCCATAGCCAGTTTTTGGAGCCCGCCATGTCCTTGAATCTTCCTCAACGTCCTCGTCGCAATCGCAAGAATGCTGCCCTGCGCGGCTTCGCGCGAGAGACGCACCTTGGCCCCGAGCATTTCGTGTTGCCGCTATTCCTTCATGAAGGGTCAGAGAATCAGGCCATCGGCTCGATGCCCGGCTGCTTCCGCTTGAGCCAGGATGGTGTGCTTCGCGAGGTTGAAGCCGCGTTGAAAGAAGGTGTCACAGGCTTCGATCTTTTCCCCGCAATTTCCGAAGCGCAGAAGACCTCCGATGGTCGCGAGGCCTACAACCCATCGGGCCTGGTGCCACGGATCATCCGCTCCCTCAAGCGGGAATTTCCGGAAGCCCTCGTCATCACCGACGTGGCCCTGGATCCCTACAATAGCGATGGTCACGACGGCCTAGTGAAGGATGGGAAGATCCTCAACGATGAGACTGTGGAGATTCTCATCATGCAGGCCCTTTGTCACGCCGAAGCTGGTGCCGATGTCATCAGCCCCAGCGACATGATGGATGGCCGGATCGGCGCCATCCGGGGCGGCCTTGACGCGCAAGGCTTCACGGACGTAAGCATCCTTTCCTACTGCGTGAAATACGCATCGAGCTTTTACAATCCCTTCCGCGATGCATTGGATTCCTCGCCGAAATTCGGTGACTAAAAAACCTACCAGATGGACCCCGCCAACGTTCGCGAAGCCCTTCGGGAGCTGGCGCTGGACGAAGATGAAGGCGCCGACATCGTAATGGTTAAGCCCGCCATGCCCTTCCTGGATGTGCTTCGAATTGTGCGCGATTCCACGGTGCTCCCCGTTGCCGCCTACCAGGTGAGTGGCGAGTACGCGATGCTCAAAGCTGCCGCGCTAAACGGTTGGCTGGACGAGCGGCGCACCGTGCTGGAGAGCCTACTGGGAATTCGAAG
>JANOLT010000362.1:0-1801 GCA_031419915.1 Holophagaceae bacterium | reverse complement strand
GCGAATGAACCACCGAGGGAAACCAGGTCTGTGACTGTTCGCTTTCCCCTGGCTGCTGCACGCCAGCTCGAGGCCGCCGCAAAACGCAGCGGAGCCAGTCTCTCAGAATTCGTCCGGGCAGCCGCCTACGCCGCCAGTCGTCCTCAGAAGGCTGCATCACAGCTTCCAGCGGAGCCACGCAGAGCAACCGTGCGAAGCAGATAAAGGAGCAGGCAGCCCACTCTGAGGTTTGGAACCCTTATGGCGTCGTTCGGGTTTGGCCAGAAAAGCGCTGGCTTCTGCATGGGTAAGCATTCCTGCTTCGACTTTCCTCGGTCCACCACCCATCGCGTCGGCCTGGGATCGGTATCGGGGACTGCAGGGCCTTCAACTGCCATCGGAGCAGCATCAGTCGCGTTGGCCCTTTTGGCCGACATAAGGGGCAGTAACGCCTTGGCCAGAAAAGCGCTGCCCAAGACGTAACTGCGCCTAATGCTGCTTCATCAGCCAAGCGGCCAGGCGCTCATGGAACTTTTCGGGTGCGGGGAGGTCGCTGGCCATGAGCATGGGTGGGGTTTCGCGATAGCTCATGCGAATGAAGAACATGGGCGGCAGCCTTAACTCTGTGAAACGATGCGATCTAGCCACGGCTCTGCGGGTCTCCGGTTCGTGAGTACTGGTGATTGCCATGGGGGAGCCTCCGTTCCCGTGACCTAATAACATAGGCCTGTGGCACCCTTGTGCCATGCCTCGCATTCAACAAGTCCCAGTCCCCCCACTTTTTCCAACCGCAGGTCCGGTACGGGTCATGCTTGTGGGCGAAGCGCCGGGTCCTAGGGGCGCGGACCAATCGGGCATTCCTTTTTGGGGCGATAGGGCCGGCAAAATCGTTTATCAGGCGCTTTCCAGGGCAGGTCTTGCCGAAGTGCCAGATGAGGCCTGGAAGTGCTGGGATGGCAAGATATTGAAAGAACGGGGCCTGAAACCCACCCTTCACGGCGTCGCTTTAGGCAATGCCTACCCAATCTGCCCAACAAAGGACGGCCAGACCTTTCGCGCGCCCACGGACGCCGAACTAAGATCCCCGGAAAATTTGACCCGCATCCGAGGTGATGTGGAGCGGGCGGCCTCTCTTTGCCCAGATCGGCTCAGGATCATTGCCATGGGCAAAAGGGCACTGTGGCTCTTCGAGCGATTGAGGCGCCTGGAGGGTGCCCCGGATTTCGAGCTGCACGTCCTGCCTCACCCATCGGCTCAAGGATTGCTCCAGGGATCTCCCAACAAGGGCAAGGGACTCCATCTGGCTGACCTTGAACTAGCCTGGCGGACCCGATTGGCAGAATTGCTGAATGTTTCTTAACAACCTTTAACATTGGATTACTTGGTAAGTCGTGGGAGTCTGGATTTTCGTGCCTTTGAGCCGAGTCTTTGGAGCCCCTATGATCTTTGTAACCCGAGCAAGGCTTTCCATCCTTTCAACCCTTTTGATCGCGGGCTTGCCTGGTTTGGCTCAGACCGCCGCTCCCGCCAAAAGCCCCATCCGGAAAGTGGCTGTCATCAAGGCCATTACCAAACCAGCCGCCCCTTTGGCCGCGCCTGTCAAGGTCACTTCCGTCGAGGGCATCACCGAATACCACCTGGCCAACGGCCTCCGTGTGCTGCTTTTCCCAGACCCATCCAAAGCCACCATCACGGTGAACGTGACCTACCTGGTGGGCAGCCGACATGAGAATTACGGCGAGACGGGCATGGCCCACTTGCTGGAGCACTTGGTCTTCAAGGGAACCCCAAACCACAAAGACATCCCCAAGGAATTGACGGC
>JANOLT010000361.1:0-9216 GCA_031419915.1 Holophagaceae bacterium | reverse complement strand
CCCATAGATGAACCCACTGATTTTCAGGAAGCTTTGCCTCTTGATGAAATCCAAGAGCAGAAGCTCCTTGATGTGCTCAAATCGCTGGACCCCATTGGCTTTGAGCGGCTATGCACCCGTCTACTGCACGAACACGGATTTGAGAATGTGCAAGTGACCCAGCAATCCCGAGATGGCGGCATAGACGGCTATGGACTTCTGAGACTCAGCCCCTTTGTCAGCATGAAAGTCGCTTTCCAAGCGAAGCGTTACAAGGATGTGGTTTCCCGGGCCTCTGTGGGCGAATTTCGCAACGCGCTTCTGGGCCGCGCTGAGAAGGGCGTCTTCATTACAACCGGGCGGTTCACTTCAGATGCCGAAGCGGAGGCCGCCCGAGATGGAGTTGTGCCTATCGAACTGGTTGACGGCGAACGCTTGGTGGAATTGTTCGAAGAGGCAAAACTAGGTGTCAGGCCGA
Organism: Holophagaceae bacterium; assembly: GCA_031419915.1. GTDB lineage: Bacteria > Acidobacteriota > Holophagae > Holophagales > Holophagaceae > JANXPB01. Next base: position 8,759 of record JANOLT010000361.1, on the reverse strand, counting down.
AAAAGGTATTCGAAATCGATCATGCGTTTTTCGATCAATTTCGGCAGACAAAATAAGGGCTTTGTTACTGTTCCTGCACCCTGTGTGGTTGCCCGCTTCGGGCGGTGTTAGCTTTTCTTGGAGCCCTTGGCGTCTTGGCGGTGAGTGTGATTTTTCTTTACGATTGAACGCCACTATGCCCTACGGTTTGTACCACCGCCACAGGTACCAGGCCACGACGCTGCGGTAGGGGCGCCAGGCCTCGGCGCGCTGGCGCATTTCTTTCAGATTCACCTTTTCGATACCGAACACATCACCATAGGCGGCGCGGACGGCGAAGTCGTCCACGGGCCAGATGTCGGGGCGGCCCAGTCGGAAGATGAGCAGCATCTCAACAGTCCATCGGCCGATGCCGCGCACGTCGGTCATGCGGCTGATGATTTCTTCATCCTCTAGCTTGCGGAGGCCTGCCCAGCTTGGGACCAGACCCATCAGCGTCTTCTCTGAAAGATCACGCATCGCGGCTGCCTTTGCGGCGCTCAGCCCTGCGCTTCGGAGCAGATCCATGTCTGCGGCCAGCACATCTTCAGGCCTCAAGTGTTCTGATTCGAATAGCCCCTTGAAGCGCCCCCAGATGGTGGCGGCCACCTTGCCGTTGAGCTGCTGATAGACGATGGATTCGGCCAGGGCCTCGAAGGGGCTGTGATTGGGCCGCAGCGCCAGCTTGAAGTCGCCGACCTTCTGAATGACGCCCTTCAGATCCTTGTCCTTGCGCAGCTGCTTCAGCGCTGCCTCGGGATCGAATTCGAGCTTGAAGCGGGTCGCCATCAGGCGGATTCGGCGCTGATGGCCACGGTCCAAAGGCCCGTGGGATCGGGATGTATGAGCCAACCGGATTTCAGGGGACGCTGGATCCAAGCACCCTGATCCAGCTCCTGATCCAGCTGCATTGGACCCCAGCCCGCGTAGCCCAGGAATAATCGAAAGTGGCTGTCAGGATCCGTCATCAATTCTTCCAACAGGTCTTTTCGATGGCTCACGAAATGCGTTAGATCCAACACCGTGTCCTCAGGCCCCGGCAACCCACCCTCCACCAGCAGAATGCCCCGCTGGGGGTCCACGGGGCCGCCGCGCCAGGCGGTGCCTTCGTCGGGACCCGCGAAGTCGAGGCCGCTCTCTTCGCATATCTGCGCGAGCGGAAGCGGCAATTGGCGATTCAGGATGATTCCCAATGCGCCCTCATCATCGTGTTCCACCAACAGCAGCACCGAGTGCATGAAGTTGGGGTCCATGAGCATGGGGCTCGCCACCAGGAGACAGGGAGCATCTAGCGTCATGGCCCTAGAATAGCGCGGCTCGGGTAGGCTCGGAGGATGCCACGAATGTTTCCTTCTCCTTTGTCCCTTCTATGGGATGGGTCCAAGCTCGCCCTTCGCCACCCCTGGATCTCGCTTGGCATCTGCATCCTGGGCACAGGTCTCAGCGGTCTGGCGCCCCTGCTCATGGTGCGTGGCGGGCTGGGCGATAACCCCGCCATTGAGAGCCTGCTTCTCTTTGTGGCCCTTCTGCCGCTTGATATGTACTTCCTGCCAAGGCTGGTGCTGCGCCTGGATGCCGAAACCCTTGGCCATCCCAAGAATCCAGTGGATGCGTGGAAGGAGGCCTTCGAGGCCCGCTGGCTGCGCGCTTTCGGGGCAAAGGTGCTGTTGGGGGTCGCTGCGGGCCTGGGCATTCTGATGTTCATCCTCCCAGGTCTAGCGGTGCTGTTCTGTTTCGGCTGGGCACCCATGAGGGTGCTGCTGCGTGGCGAAAGCATCCGGGAAGCCTACATCGGCAGCCTGGATCTCATGCGCCGCCTGTGGCCGCTCGCAGTGTCCAGAACACTGCTGGTGCTATTGGTGGGTATAGCGCTTTCGGGTTCCGTGCAATACGCCATTGAGACTTTTCATCCCCTGGCGGACCCAAAGTCAGAGCTGCTGAGCCCTTTGTTCTGGGGCAAGCAACTTCTCGGGTCAATGGTATCCGTGTGGACCACCACAAGCCTGTTGGCGCTCTATCAAAGGCTTGAATCATTTTCTGACGAGACGTCCTCGACATCCTCATCCGTGAAATAGCCTGGGTCTTCGATCTCCACCAGTTCACCGAGATTCATGATGCGACGCATTTCATCGCTGAATACCACTTCTTGCCAGCGCGGTTCGGATTTTCCGTTAAAGAAATGCGCCGAGGCGTCTCCTACTTCATAGCTCTCGCGACTGAGCCACAGATGGACCCAGCCAATACGGTTGATGCGCGCGAAAACTTTCATGGAGGCATTGTGCCATCAAAGCGGAGCGCGCTTGTATCCGGGGTCTGTGCGTTTTTGATTCTCACCTTCCTGATCGCAGATGAGAAGATGGACGCTTCCCACGAGGTATTCATGTCCCATCCCATCCGCCCCGGCGCCACGCTCGGCCTGCTGGGCGGCGGGCAATTGGGGCGCATGTTCACGCTGGCGGCGCGCGACCTGGGATTTCGCGTGCACGCCCTGGATCCGGGCCATGACTGTCCCGCGGGCCAGGTGGCGGACTTCGAGGTGCGGGCGCACTACAACGACATCTATGCCGCCCAGGCCCTGGCCCGGGGCGTGGACGTGATGACCGTGGAATTCGAAAACATCCCCAGCTCCACCCTGGAAGCCGTGGCGGAGATCTGCCCCATGCACCCTTCGGCCTTCGTGGTGCACACGGTGCAGCACCGCCTGAGGGAAAAGCGGTTCCTGGTGGAGCACGGTTTTCCGGTGACGCCCTTCCGGGAGATCAACAGCGAAGCCGACCTCCGCGAAGCCGCATCCGGACTCGGCCTGCCCGCGGTGTTGAAGACGGCCTCATTCGGCTACGACGGCAAGGGCCAGCAGAAACTCGACGCCACCACGGACTTGGGTGCGGCCTTCCGGGCACTAGGCGCTCAAGGTGGGCAGCAGGGGATCCTGGAGGCCTGGGTTCCCTTCGAGCTGGAGTGCAGCGTCATTTGTGCTCGCAGCGCCCGTGGCGAATCCGCCGTCTGGCCCGTGGCGGAGAATGCCCACGTGCGGCACATCCTGGACACCACCGTGATGCCCGCACGCATCTCCTCGGAGATCGCGGCGACCGCCCAATCCACGGCCCTTCGCATCGCCGAGGCGCTGGAGATCGTCGGCATCCTCACTGTGGAATTCTTCATCAAGCCCGGCGGCGAACTGCTGGTGAACGAGCTGGCACCGCGGCCCCACAACAGCGGCCACGTGACCATTGATGCCTGCGCCACCAGCCAGTTCGAGCAGCAGGTGCGCGCGGTCTGCGGCCTGCCGTTAGGTGCGACGACCCTGCTGAAGCCCGCGGCCATGGCCAACCTCCTGGGCGAACTGTGGCCCAAGGACGGCGAGCCCGCCTGGGAGAATCTATTGGCCTTCCCCGATGTAAAGCTGCACCTCTACGGCAAGACCGAGGCCCGACCTGGGCGCAAGATGGGCCATCTCACCGCCCTGGGGGACACGGCGCAGGAAGCGCTGGACAAGGTCCTGAAAGCCCGCGCCGCGCTGGGTGGGGTGTAGGCTTTGAGCTTTGAGCTGAATATGGGTGGGCTCAGCGGCCGCGCCACAATTGGTGTGCCGGAGGCGATGCTGCATTTGCTCATAGCTCAGAGCTGATGGCTCATTGCCCAAAGCCTGCGGTCTATTTCTTGAAGTAGGACCGGATGCCCTTCACCACTGCCTCGGCGTAGCGCTGGCGGAACCCCGGGTCGCGCAGATTGGCGGCATCTTCTTCGTTGGTGAGATTGGCCACTTCGATCAGAACTTTGGTGCGGGCTTCGCTGTAGCGGATGACGGCGGGAATGAAATTCTTGCCATCGCGGTGGATGACATTCCGGATGGCGCGGTTGGGATGAACGAGGATCTTGGATTGCCTGAGCGCCTTCACCAGCGCTTCGCCAAAAAGGCGTGACCGGGCTTCCCCCTGCAATTTTTCGCGAACACTGAACGACGCGTGGCGGCTCTTCTTCATCTCACGCACGCCAGCACCGCGGTTCGCGCCAAGTGAAAAACTCGACGGCACAAAGCTCGCACCCGGCACGTAAACCATGGTGCCGCGAGCCGAAGGATGCAGGCTGTCGGCGTGAAAGCTGATGAAGAGGGTTTTCTGGGGATCGCCCTTGCGCAGGAAGGTTGAAAAAAGATCGTTGGCCAGCACCCATCGCAGGTGGACGCTCACGGCGCTGGGGCTGTCGCCATCAATGGCGAAGGGAGGCGTGGTGAGGAGATGTGCGGCCTTGCTGGGGGATGGGATGTCATCACGCAGTTTGAACCCGATCCCCGGATAGCGGATGGTGCTGCTGACTTGCGCATCGGTATCTTCTTCCAGAATCTGCTTCACGCGGCAGCTGATGTCGTAGACGAAATCCGATTCCCAAATGCCATTGGCCGCTGCTCCGCGGTCTATGCCACCGTGTCCCGCGTCCAGCACGATGCGCAGGCCGCCAAGCTTCGGCCCCGCGTCCACGCGCCTGGTCTGCCGGACTTCTTCGCGCATCTCCTGGTCTGCTTTCAGGGCCACGGTGCCTTCGGGCTGAAAGGGGGCTGACAGGGCCTTTGCGGGAATCTTGATGAGGGTGCCAGGCTGAATGCTGCGAACGTCATCAATGCCACTGCGCTTGGCGATCTCATCAGCGAACGCATTCACTTCTTTGGCGTCCACGCGATCCGTGTAACGAATCACGACCGAGGAATATAGGGCTTCGCCTTTGCGCAACCGGTAGGCTGCGAACTTGCCTTCCTTGTCCTCGTCAAAGGTCAACAGCGCGCGATAGGCGGCGATCTTGCCATCGTCATCCAGTTCGTCTTCAGCCTGGCTGTGGACCGGTGGAGTGCCGCTGCCGCCCAGTTCTGGCGACAGGAGTTTTTGCGGAATGCGCCAGAGGTCGCCAGAATTGAGCTTCTCCGGATTATTGGAGTTGGCCCTTTCAAGCTTGTCGTAGTTCTGGCCATGCCCCATGAAGAGCGAGGCCATGAGCCACACGGATTCCAATTCCGGCCAGCGCACTTTGTGGATCACTTCGTCGCGTTTCCATTGGTCATCCGGGAACAGCGATTCCAGAACCCAGCGTTTGCCTTCGGCGCTCAGGTCTTCGAAAACCGCCCAGCCGCCAGATACTTTGCGAAGCAGGAAGGTACGAGGTAGCGACTTCGTTTCGATCAGCAGGCCTTTACGAAACTGGATGCGCAGCACTGCCCAACCGCCTCCGGGCACCTCGGCTCGAACCTCCACAGATGCGGGATCCGCGGCGATAAGGCACACCGTGGGCGCAAGGAGGAATAAGGCTTTCATGACTCCCACGGTACTTCGTCTTGATCGGCGAAAACCGCCCCGGAAAGGCCACTGCGAACCCAGGATTTCAGCATCTCCTGCATGGCGGCTGGATTCCCGGCTCGTGGATGCAGGAAGCGCTTGAATCGTCGCTCCAGATGGCCGGCCCCTTCTTCGAGCAGGAAAAGGCGGTCCGTGATGCGGCCCACTGGGTCTTTCGAAGCTGTGGGCGGCAGCTTGAGGCCACTTAGATCCAGGCCCGCGGCTTGCAGCGTGAAGACCCATTCCATGTCGCCGGCGAGAATCCGCAGCTTGGCGCGGGTGGGCCGCATGCCGCGGCTGATGGCTTCAAAGGCTTCGCGACTCTCCGCCGGGTTTCCCTTGCGTAGAGAGATTTCCTTCACCTCTCCCTGTTCGCTTTGAAGCATCACAGCATCATCCACGAAGCAGCTGGAGAGATCTCCTTCCTGCCCCGACGCGCCGCCTTCGGTGAGGCCTCGCATCCAGAGCCACAAAATAAATTCCTCGCCAAGGAATCGTCCCTGCTCAATGAGTTCCATGGGCTTCGTGGGCTTCGTGGGCGTCGGGGGCTTCATGGTCTTCATGCGTCTTCCAGTGCGAGATCCAGCGGATCCAATGCCATCAAGGCTTCTGTGGACAATTCAGGTGCGATGCGGCCCGCAAGAAGCAGTGGCGCCAAGGGCTGCAGCTCGCAGCCAAAGGACTTGATGAAAAGACTTTGCAGCGAACCTTGAGCCTTGCTTGAACCCGCCGTGGTCCACAGCAGGCCTCCCTTCAAATCCCAAGCCAGCTCCACGATCTTGGGCGTGGGCAGGACTTTCCGAAGCAGTTCCACCTTCACTTCATCCAGAAGGGAAATGCGGGCTTCCTTGCCCACGAAGGCGAGATCTTTTTCCTGCATGAGATTTCGCAGCCGCAGGTCCACGTGGGCTTTCAAGAGCGCGTTAGGCACCCGGCGCGTGTCCATGCGCAGTGCGAAGAGCGCGAAACGATCCTGCGTCACCCAATCCGCGTCCGGCGGAAGGATCAGCGGGTTGCGCCAATCGCACCAGCCCATCCGCTCTTCTTCAACACCGTCTTCAAAGGGTCTGAACATGTCCTGTTTCAAGCCTGCGGTGAGATCTTTTTCGGAGGGCACGGGACCCATCACGAGAAAGCGCCGTAGGGACAAACCACCCTGGGTGAGACTCACGATCCGCCTCCGAAGATGCGCCAGCCACCGCGCTTGGCGTTATTTGCCGGGCTGGCTTTGGGCAGGGATTCAAAGGGATTGATGACCATAGGTTTTTCGCCTTCATCGGGCAGCGGAAATTCCGGATCGTCCAGGGCGAGAAGCAAAGCGGTGACGTTGTCCCGGGCCCCATGGAAAAGAACTTCTTCGAGCATCAGCTCAAGGGTACGGCGCATGGAATAACCGTAGGCCAGATTGGCCTGGATGCGCGCATCGCTGATCTCGCCGTGCAATCCATCGCTGCAAAGCAGCAACCGGTCTCCCCGGCGCAAGGGCACCTTGCCTAGCGCTGCGATGATGGGCTGCGGCGCGCCGATGGCCTGGGTGATCATGTTGCGCTTGGGATGGGTGCGCGCTTCTTCCCGGGTCAATGTTCCGCTATTGACCATCTCGTTCACCAATGTCTGATCCACCGTGAGTTGCAGCAGTTCTCCGCGGCGGAAAAGATAGGCGCGGGAATCGCCCACCTGGCTGATATAGGCGAAACCGTTCCAGAGCACCGCGGCGGTGAGCGTGGACCCCATGCCACGAGCGGAACGATCATTGTCTGAATAGCGGAGCACCGATTCGCTGGCGCCTTCGGTGGCCACCTTCAGGGTTTCGAGCAAGCCTTCCTCGGTGGCATCTTCGGCGGGAAAGCGGCCCCAGTGTCCGAAAATGTGCAGTGCCACGGCTGCCAGACCTTCGCGGCTGGCTACTTCACCCGCGGCAGCACCCCCCATCCCATCCGCCACAGCCGCCAACAGACCACTCTTGCAAACTTTTTGCATGCGCAAGGGCCCATTGACGATGGGCTCCTCGCCATCCAGCGCGTTCACGAGATAGGCATCCTCGTTGTTCTTGCGAACTTTTCCGAGATGGGTGATGGCGGCGTAGTCAATGAGCATGCAGGGGTGCGCTTAGTATCAGGGTTGGCCTCGGTGTGATTAACTATAGCCTCACGAGGCTTCGATGTCCGGCCATGTTCCTTTCATAGACCTGCTGATGGCAAGTTCGGGCCACCTTGGCATCGCCAAGGCTGCCAACGCTTGGCCCGCTGGAATTCGGCGCACCCCGAATTGGGACGAAAGGGGGAAACGCCGATGATTTTCTGGATTCTTTCCGCTTTCGTCCTCATTTTGGCGCTATGGCTGGCCTACAAAGTCGGAAAGATTGTGCTTCGAATCGCCGCGGGACTAGCTTTCATGGCATGCATCGTCGCTCTGATCTGGTACATTTTTCTACGTTGACTTGATTGAAGGAGCATCGATGGCAGCCATCTCTTGTACCCACTGCGGCGCGGATCTCACCGCCCCCCAAAGTGTCCGCATCGCCGAGTACCATTTCGGTCGCCTTGAGAAAGTGAACCAGGAACCCCTCGAAGGCCCGGGATTCAAATATCATTTCGAACAGCCGGACACCTTCACCATCCTGTGCAACTCGTGCAAACGTCTTGTCCGAACCCTTCCCATCCGCCGATAGGCCGTTGCGACAAAATAAAAAAAGGGCCCCATTTGGGGCCCTTTTCTTATTCAGCCTTGCTCAGTTCTTGATGATCCTTGGTGTGATGAAGATCAGCAGTTCTGCGTTGTTTTCAGCTGTGGTCTTGTTCCTGAATAGCCATCCAATGAGAGGGAGCTTAGAGAGGAAAGGAACACCCGTGGTACCGCTACTGGTGTTGTTGGTATAGACACCGCCAAGAATTGCGGTCCCACCATCCCTTACAAGCACAGTGGTAGTAATCGACTTTCGAAGAATAGTGGGTGACCCCTGCACGGTGCGGCTGAAATCAGCCTCGGATTTCTCAATCTTGAGGTCCATGAGGATGGTGCCGTCGTTGGTGATTTGGGGCGTGACATCCAGCTCAAGGTTTGCATCGATGAAAGCCACGGTAATGGCTCCGCCCGCGGCTCCACCCTGCTGACTTGGGTAGGGGATTTTTTGACCAGCTAAAATTTTGGCCGCCTTATTGTTCTGGGTGACCAATTTCGGCTGGGAGACGATCTTTACTTTGCCTTCCTTCTCTAAAGCCTGAAGGATGAAATTGACGCTGATGCGGTTGCTCAAGAATGAGACCCAGTACTCGGCAGCGGCGCCAGGGATGCTGGTGATGCCATCTTTGCCTGGGGCGAAGCCGAGCGTGACGTCCTGATTGCCAATCCCGGGTCTAATGGTGGTGGAGTTCCAAGAAGGGGCGTTGGCGGCAACCCAGGGTGCGGCAACACCAC
>JANOLT010000360.1:0-10975 GCA_031419915.1 Holophagaceae bacterium | reverse complement strand
CGGCTGCGGCGTAGATCCCGTTTTCCGCCTTGCGCGTCTCCAGGGCCAGGCGAAGCACTTCGGCGTTGACCTTGGCATCACCAATAATGCGCGCCCGGCGCCGTTGGCCCAGGAAAGTAGGAATCGCAATTCCAGAGATGATCCCGATGATCGCCAGGACCAAGAGCAGTTCTACTAGGGAAAACCCATTTTTATTTTTTAACCGTGAGGTCATTTCATCCTCCCAAAAAACTTCCAATCCAAGTTGCGAATCCTGGTCCGATTCATCAATCCTTTCCAACCACGTTGGCGAGCTGGAAAATCGGCATGTACATGGCCACAACGATGAACCCGATGATGCCGCCCAGCATGGCGATCATGACAGGCTCCATCAGGCTGGTCATGCCTGCCACCGCATTATCCACTTCGTCTTCATAGAAATCCGCGACCTTTGAGAGCATGGCATCCAGGGCGCCTGTGGCTTCGCCGACCCCAACCATCTGGACGACCATGGGGGGAAAAATTTTGGTTTCCGCCAAGGGGGTCGCGATGTTGCGGCCTTGTTCGACGGCTTCCTTGGATTTCAAGATCGCGTTCTGGACCACCTGGTTCCCGGATGTTCGGGCCGTGATGTCCATGCCTTCCAGGATGGGGACGCCAGAGCTGATCAAGGTACCCAGCGTCCGGCAGAAGCGCGCGACGGCAACCTTCAGGAGAATGTCTCCAAGCACCGGGATCTTGAGCATGAGGCCGTCTATCTGCAATTTCCCGTTGACAGTCCTGTAGTACTGTCGGGTACCGAAGTAGATCAGCACGCTGAACGCAATCACGACGTAGGAGTACCGAATCAGAACGTTGGAAATGCCGATACAGATGCGGGTTGGCATTGGCAAACCAGCGCCCAATCCTTCATACATGGCGCTGAACACGGGGATGACCTTGACCATGATGATCACCACCACGATTAGCGCAATGCTGATGACCGCGATGGGATAGATCATGGCGCTTTTGACTTTGGCTGTGAGTTTGACGGCTTTTTCGATATAGCCCGAAAGGCGTTGCAGAATCACGTCGAGAATTCCGCCCGCCTCGCCCGCGCCAACCATGTTCACGTACAGGTCATTGAATGCCTTGGGATGTTTGGATAGGGCGGTCTGCAGAGTGGCGCCCTGCTCAACATCCTGACGCACGGCGGCGATGATCTTCTGAAAGCCTTTGTCTTCTTGCTGGGCTCCAAGGATCTCAAGACATTGGACCAAAGGCAGACCTGCATCAATCATCACGCTGAATTGGCGCGTGAAAATCGCCAGGTCTTTGGCTTTGACCTTACCAAAACCCTTGGTGCCCGCGGATTGTTGCGCCTTGATGGAAATAATCTGGATGCCGTTGCGCTTAAGCGTCACAGAGGCTGCGTCCTTGGTATCGGACACGATGAGGCCCTCTTGGACCTCACCCAATCTGTTCTTGCCTTTCCATGCGAATGCAGGCATCGGGAACCTCGTTTATAGGTGGCTGGACATTGCTTGGATCAGCATAGGGTGAAGCCTTGATCTTGGAAAGGGTCGGGCAAAAATCATCTGGAGTCGCCTATCACCTATGAATATTTGATGTTGGGATTTCTGCCGCCAAGCAGGCCACCGAGCCCTCCGGCCTTGGGTGGCGGGCCCTTGGGTGCCATATTCACGGTTCCGACCCCACGGTTGATAAGCTCGCGCAACTCATCATGGTTGCTAGAGAATTCAATGGCCATTTCCTGCGCGATCTCCCCCGTGAGCACCAATTCCGCAAGGCTCTGATTGAAGGTCTGCATCCCGAACTTCATCTGGCCCGTCTGCATGGAGCTGTATATCTGGTGAACCTTGTCTTCTCGAATCAGGTTTCGGATTGCCGCGTTGGGAATCATGACTTCCAGGGCCAGGGCCCGGCCTTTCCCACTGACTTTGGGAACGAGACTTTGGCAAACGACCCCTTCGAGCACCAGGGAGAGCTGGGCTCGCACTTGGCTCTGCTGGTGGCTGGGGAACACGTCAATGATGCGATTGATGGTCTGCGTGGCAGAGTTCGTGTGCAGCGTTCCAAAGGTCAAGTGGCCCGTCTCCGCGATGGTAAGGGCCGACTCGATGGTTTCCAGATCGCGCATTTCGCCCACCAGCACCACATCAGGATCCTGGCGAAGAGCCGAGCGCAGTGCCTTCTTGAAGCTATGGGTGTCCGCGTGGATCTCCCGCTGGTTCACAAGGCAGCGCTTGTGTTTGTGAACGTATTCCACCGGGTCTTCAATAGTGAGAATATGCAGCGGTTCATCCGTGTTGATCTTGTCCACCATGGCGGCCAGCGTGGTGGACTTGCCTGATCCGGTCACGCCGGTCACCAGCACAAGGCCCCGAGGCTTGTTGCAGAGGCTCTGAATGACCGGTGGAAGGCCCAATTGCTCAAAGCTGCGGATATTTTCGGGAATGGTGCGGAAGACACCGGCGGTGGCACCGCGCTGGTTGAACACGTTGGCCCGGAACCTGGCGATGCCCTGAAGGCCGAAGGAGAAATCCACTTCCAGATCTTCTTCAAGGCGGTGCTTCTGCTGGTCGGTCATCACGCCGTAACAGAGCCAGCGAGTCTGGGTGGCATCCAAAGGCGGTAGTTTCAAGGGGACCATGCGCCCATCAATGCGGATCTGAGGCGCTGAATCCGTGGTGATGTGAAGGTCAGTACCCCCGTACTCGACCAGGGTCTTCAGGAGTTGCTGGAGGGGAACAACGTAACTGGCATCGGCCATTTCATTCCTCGCGTCTGAGCTGGTGGGGTTGGGTGAACTTCACGATTAGACAACGGTTTCGCGGACGATTTCCTCGATGGTGGTGACGCCATCCAATACCTTGCGACACCCGCTTCGACGCAAAGTAATCATGCCCTCTTTGATGGACTGCTCCCGAAGCTCGATGGCCGATGCTCCGGTCAACACCATGTCTTTCAGCGTCTCGGACATTTCAAGAACTTCATAGAGACCCACGCGGCCCTTGTAGCCCTTTTTGTTGCAGATTTCACAGCCCTGCCCATGCATGAGTTTCAGGCGCCCGATTTCTTCATCCGTGAACCCGACTTTTCGTAGCGCCTCTGCCGGAGGAATCGTTGGATCCACCGCCTTGCAATTGGAGCAGATGCGCCGCACCAGCCGCTGTGCGCAGATCACGTTCACCGATGTGGCGACCAGGAACGGCTCTACGCCCATGTTCATCAAGCGGCTGATGGTGCTGGCCGCATCGTTGGTGTGGAGCGTGGAAAGCACCAGGTGTCCGGTCAGACTGGCCTTGATGGATATTTCCGCCGTTTCGAAATCACGAATCTCTCCGACCAGAATAATGTTGGGGTCTTGGCGGAGGAAGGAGCGGAGTGCGGCCGCGAAATTGAGGCCGATCTGCTCTTTCATTTGAACCTGGTTGATGCCGGCGAAATTGAACTCCACCGGATCTTCGGCAGTCATGATATTCACGTGTGGCTGGTTCAGTTTGGCGATGGAGGAATAAAGCGTGTTGGTCTTGCCCGAGCCCGTCGGACCCGTGACCAGCACCATTCCGTAGGGCTTATCAATCTGGCGGTTCCACTTCTCCAGGCTCTCCGGCTCAAAGCCCAATTTAGTGAGATCCAGCATGAGCGAATCATTGTCGAGCAGCCGCATCACGATCTTCTCGCCGAATAGGCAGGGGAGGATCGAGACTCGGTAATCAATGGTTTTCTGGCGTCCTTGGAGATTAACCCGCAGCTTGATGCGACCGTCCTGGGGCAGGCGCTTTTCAGCGATATTGAGCTTTGCCAGAATCTTGATGCGCGAAGTGAGCGGATCCTTCAGCTTGAGATTCGGCCGCATGACCTCCATGAGAAGACCATCAACGCGGAAGCGGATGCGGTAGCTTTTTTCATAGGGTTCGATATGGATGTCGGAAGCACCCTTGCGGATGGCATCAATGAGCACCATGTTCGCGAGACGCACCACTGGCGCATCTTCGCTCTGTTTGCTAAGGGCGGCGACATTGATGTTGTCACCCTCATCATCATCCAAGGTGTCGTATTGGGTGTCAGTATCCATGTCCTCTTCAAAGGACTTCAGATCCAGGGCTTCGTCTGGCGCTTCATCGAAATTAAAAGGCGACGAGGGCGAAGCCTGGGGCGCCGCCGGAGAAGAAGCCCCGCTCATGCCGCGGCTGACAGAAGTGCCATCCTCACGTAGCTTCAAACCGCTGGAGCCGCCGTAATAGCGTTCGATGGCCCGGGCTAGCCCTATCTCGGATGAAACGACCGGATCCACGTTATAGCCCGTGTGAAATCGAACATCGTCCATCGCGAAGATGTCCGTGGGATCCGACATGGCCAGGGTAAGGACGTTCCCAGAGCGCTGCAGTGGCAGCACTTTATGCTTGTGAGCCAGTTCCAGAGGCACCAGGGCGATCACACCTGGATCAATGGCTGGCCACTGATCCAGATCCGCGGCAGGCACACCGTACTGCATGCCCAGAAAACTGACGATGTCCTGGTCCGAGCAATACCCCTGGCGAACCACGATGCTGCCGAGCTTTCCCCCGTCCCTGCGCTGGAACCGAATGGCCTCTTCAAGTTGTTCGGGTGTGATGAGCTGGGATTTGACCAGCATGTCGCCGAGCTTGGTAGCCACGGAACTCCTCCAGATTGGTTTGCCGAGTGTAGCACTGCTGGGAATTAATCGAGCAGGTGCACTGGCAGCCGTTGCTAAAAAAATCACTTAGTTATCACGATAGGCATCTGGCATAAGGGGCTGCCCCGCTATCCTAGTTCCATGTCCCAAGAAAAGACACCAAATCAGCGCCTCCAAGAGGTCAAAGCCTTGATCCGGGAGAAGGGGCTCTCGCGGCAGGACCTTGCCCTGCTGGATGATATTTTTCGCGCGGGCTCCGGGGACCTGTCTCCCTTGATCGAATCCAATCCCACCGCGGTTTCAGCTGCGGCCCGGGAACGGCCAAACCTGGCCAAATTAAGACGTTCTTTTGGGCTTTTTCTCGCATTTCTCAATCATTTTTCTGACAAGAATCTTGGAGAAATCCGTCCCGCCATGGGTCTGGTGCTGACCCACACCCTGGCCAGACTGGGGTATTTGGCCGAGGCTGCCCACGAAGAATTGCTGCTGGTGAACGAAGAACCCGAATGGATTGCCCATCTGCTGGGCCTCTCTGCTTCTTTGCGAACCATGTCCACATTCATGGGTGCGGACGGCCAGCCTCAGCTCCGTGAACATTGGGCGGCCTTTCTGTCGGAGCGGAAAGATCACTTCAAGGAACTATTCGGCGCCCTGGGCACCGCCGAAGCTGGCCCTGATTTAGTCAACCGCCTTAATGCCCAGATGAAAATCCTGAATCGTTCCCTTCAAGGCGAGGGGGGAAGACCCACTGAAGCTCTCCGAAAACTGGCCGAGATCCTTGAGAGCGCCGTGCCAGCATCCACCCGTGAGCGCATCGAGCCCTTGCAGCTCGTTCAGCATGTCATCGCCAGTCTCCGCATGACTTTACTGCGTCCTTTGGACCGGGGCGTTTATTGGCCCGCCCTTGAGCAGGTGCGCGGCAGCCTTCAGTGGCTTTGGAATCACCTGGGCTGGACCCTTCCTCGCGTAGAAGAAGGTCTTCTGGAAAAGTCTCTTCCCGCCGACGTCCGGCGACTGTTGAAACAGATGAAAAAGGATCATCCAGCCGCCTTCCTGGTGGTGGCCAGGGCGCTGGCCAGCCATCTCGCGCTATCGAGCCTCGTGGAATCCATGGAGCCAGCGGCCAATGCGACCGTGACGGAACGGTACGCCATGGTCCCGATCTACTACGTGATGGAGGCCGAGCTGGGCCGTCTGGCGGAGCGGGTCTATCACCCGCGCTCGGCAGAACTGCTGCCCAAGGGGAGCGAAGAGCAACTGCTGCTCGGCGCGTTTCTTCGCCAAGCGGTGCTAAGCCTTTTGCAGGACCAAAGCACCATCCGTGGGCTGCTGCAGCAGACTCTCGCCCAAAACAACGTGGACCAGTTGGCCCAAGTCCTCGACAATTTGAAGGCCCTGCTCTTGAACCACGAGCGTCAGCTCATGGGCGATCTGGTGGGCCTTTTCTCCGCGGAACTCCGTCAGCGGTTATTCCCGGATTCACCCTCGCTCACCGAGGAAGGCGATCGGCTTCGCCAACGGTTGCATCGGCTCTGGGAATACCTGGACCCAATACTGAATAAGCTGGAGCTGAATCTTGAATTGAAAGATTGGCCGCGGCTGGCATTGGCTCTTTCCCAAACCCAATTCCAGGTGGGGTCTTTCCGGAGAAGCCCGGAATTTCTTCTGATCCGAACACCAGATCGCCACGAGTTCGAACGCATCTCCGCCGCCATGTATCTCAGCCTGGATGACCCGGAAAACATGGAACGATCACTTCAGGATGCGACGGAACTTTCCAGTGAGATGCTGCGTTTTCTGGAGCAGTTTCTGCTTCGCATCAACGCCCGCGTTCCCCTTATCCGCCAGGATCTGACCATTTCCAGAGAAGCATTCAAACTATGCAAACAGATTGATTCCGCATCAAAAGAAAGCCCTGATCGCACCCGCCTTGCCCACAAACTCATCCAGACCACCAAGCGGCTCGGAGTGCGGGATCCCCAGGCTCTTGCACTGCTCAAGCGGTGGGTGCGAACCGAGCGTGGCGCCAAGGATTCCACAGCATCTCTTCAGATGCTGGGTTCTCACCTTGAACACCTTTCAATGCGCCTTGACGCCGCACTGAACTGATGATCCATGACCTACATCCACTGGCTCGATGTGCATCCCGCTTCCGGAATCGAGGAGCTTAAAACCGCTCTGTCGCAGTGGGGGTTTTCGCTGACGAGCAGACTCGAAGGCTCGACGCTGTTTGTGGTGGCGGACAAACCAGACCCCCGCTGGATCCCTGAAAAAACCACGGCAGTGTTGTGGTGGGTAAAGGATGGAACGCCCGAACAAACCAGCGCCGTGCTTTCCCAGCGGGCTGGATGGGTCATTCGACAATCCGCGCCCCTCAGTGAAGTCCGAGATGCTCTGCTCTACCTTGAAGGGCGGATCATGGACACGGATGGCTGGCTCCGGCAGTTGCTGCACCTGGCCACTCTGGACGAACTCTTAAGACCCGTGCTGGTGCAGTGCCTGAGGCTCTCCAGTGCCAGCGCGGGAGCCATTTGGCTGAGGAAGGATGAAGCTTTCTACCAGCGTGCGGGATCTGGCTTCGCCGAAGCTCCCTTGAGCCAAGCGGAAGCAAATCGGCTGGTGGAATCTGGCAAAGCCATCGCGATTTGTCCACCTGAAAATATTGGCCTGCTTCGATTGCGGGACGCGGAAAAGGGCACCAGCGGAACGCTCGACTGGCTACGCGAATTAGAACCGCTGTTGCTCAATGCCTGGAATCTGGAGCACAGCCGGGAGTTGTCCTTCAAGGACGATCTGACTGTGGCCCAGAATCGCCGCTGCCTGGAAGCGGAACTGCCTGAAGTGATCCGCGACGCAGCCGCCAAGTCGGAATCAGTGGCCCTTCTCTTCCTGGATGTGGACAACCTGAGATTGCTCAATAACCAATTCGGACATCCCACCGGCAGCAGAGTTTTAGAGGCCGTCGCACTCGAAGCCCGGCAACTCATGCGCGCCCAGGACAGGCTCTACCGCTACGGGGGCGACGAGTTCTGCATTCTCATGCGCAGCACTAACGCAAAAGGAGCAGCCATGCTGGGCGAACGGCTCATCGAAGCCCTTGCGGCCAGCAATCTGGAAGTGGGTGAGAATCGAGTGGACATATCACTGAGCGTGGGCATCGCGGCCTTCCCATCCCATGCGGATGGCGCTGACACACTCATCGAAAGGTCCGACAAAGCCCTGTTGAAAGCGAAAACACTAGGGAAAGGTCGGGTCGTTATTTTCGATGGAACGTGATTGGGCGCTGGGCTGTGGGCTGCGGGAAGAAGCTGCCTCTATTTTTTATTCTTCTTACCTTTTTTTGAGTGACTGCCAAAAACCTTTGCCAGCAGGCCTTCTTCGGCCTCTGCGGTGGGGCTCGCGTCCTCGCCCTGCAGGGCGTCCAGGAGTTGTCGCGCCAGAGATTTCTGCTCGTCGGTAAGCTTTTTTGGCACTGCCGCGCGGATATGAAGGTAAAGGTCTCCGCGACCGCTGCCACGGGTCCGCGGCACGCCAGCATTCACGAGCTTCACCACTGTGTCCGAAGGCATACCGGACTCGATCTTGATGTGATCCTCACCATAAAGGGTTTCAATTTTGAGCTTTCCCCCCAATGCCAGCAGAGGCCATGGCACCTCCTGCTTGGCGTGCAGATCAACACCATCGCGCTGGTAGAGGGGATCCTCCTGCACATCACAGACAATGTAAAGATCGCCACGCGGACCACCGGCGGTGCCCGCTTCGCCCTGCCCCACCAGCCTGAGACGCATCCCGCGATCCACGCCCGCGGGTACGCGAAAGGTCACGGTGCTGCGCCGTTGAATGCGGCACTGGCCTCGGCAGGTGCCGCATGGGCTTGGAATGATTTTGCCCCGGCCCTCGCAGCGCGGGCAGGGCATCGCCATCTGGAAAAAACCCTGGCGCATGGCCACCTGGCCCGTTCCTCGACACTGGGGACAAGATTGGGGACTGGTGCCAGGCGCGCAGCCATTGCCCCTGCAGGTATCGCAACTCTCCAGGCGTGGCACCTCGATCTGCTGATTCTCCAGCCCGAACATTGCATCCCGGAATGGAATCCGGAGGGTGTATTGAAGATCCGAACCAGGTTCACCCTGCCCTGATCGGCGACGTTGCCCGCCACCGAAGGCATCGCCAAAAAGGCCACCACCAAAAAAGCTTCCGAGGATGTCCTCGAAGCCCGCGAATTGCCGGGGATCAAACTGAAAGGACTGTCCCCCGCCATTGCCACCATTGCCACCAAGGCCCGCATGGCCGAACTGATCGTAGGTTTTGCGCTTTTCCGCGTCTGAAAGCACGCCGTAGGCCTCGGCGGCTTCCTTGAATTTTTCCTCGGATGCCTTATCCCCCGGATTTTGATCCGGGTGGTGCTGCATGGCCAGCTTGCGGTAAGCCTTTTTTATCTCATCCAGAGAGGCGGAGCGATCAATGCCCAGCACCTCGTAGTAATCCCGTTTCATGGATCCAGATTAACCCATGAGTGGCGCCGAAGGGAACGCCGAGGCCACTAGGAGCTGGCGTTTCCGCCCTCACCGTCCAGAGCCGACATCATGGCCTCGCTGGCCGCAAGCACCGCATCCGTAAGTAGTTTCTGGGCTTCCAGAAGATCGCCTTCGCTATTCCGAAGAATTTCAACGTCTTTATCCGCGACGCCCAAACGCACCTTGTTCAGAATATCCCGAACGAATTCCTGCTTATCCGGGGCCAGGTATTTGCCGCAATCAACAAAACTCTTGTCGCAGGAAAAGAGTAGGCCTTCGGCTGAAGCCAGGTACTTCAGCTCATCGCGCCGTTTAAGATCATCTTCCGCGTTGCTCGTGCCTTCACGAACCATGCGCTGAATTTCCAGCTCCGATAGGCCGGAAGTGGGGCGAATGCTCATACTCTGTTCGAGATTCGTCATCAGATCCTTCGCGCTGACCTTGACGATGCCATTGGAATCAATATTGAAAGAAACCTCGATCTGCGGAACGCCCTTGGGAAGCGGGGGCAGGTTGATGAGATCGAAACGGCCCAGGCTCTTGTTGTGCTCCGACAATTCCCGCTCGCCCTGAAGCACATGCACTTCCACGCGACTTTGATTATCGGTGACGGTGGTGAAGGTGCGGGCGTCTTTGCAGGGGATAGTGGTGTTGCGCTGGATGATCTTCACAAATCCACCGCCCTGCGTTGCGATGCCGAGGGAAAGTGGCGTCACATCCAACAGCACCAGATCCTTCACCTCGCCACGCATGACCGCGCCCTGAATGGATGCACCCGTGGCCACCACTTCGTCGGGATTGATGTTGCGGTTGGGCTCTTTCCCGAAGAAATCCTGCACCGCCTGTTGCACAAGCGGCATGCGGGTCTGGCCACCCACCAGGATGATCTCATCCACATCCTTCGGCTTCTTGCGCGCGCTATCCATGGCGTCCCGCATAGGCTCAAGGGTGCGCTGCACCAGTTCGCGGACCATACCCTCCAGGAGTTCGCGCGTAAGCGTGGCTTCCAGGTGCTGGGGGCCACTAGGGCCTTGGGCGATGAAGGGCAGCCGGATCTCAACTTTGTCGAGCGTGCTGAGTTCGCACTTGGCTTTCTCGCTGGCCTCCTTGAGGCGCTGCAAAGCCATGCGGTCGCCGTTCAGATCAATGCCCGTTTTCTCCTTAAACTGCTCCGCCAGCCAGAGCATGATGTTGTGGTCAAAATCTTCTCCACCCAAGAATGTGTCACCGCTGGTAGCCAGCACTTCGAAGACGCCATCATTCATTTCCATCAACGTGAAATCGAAAGTGCCACCACCAAAATCGTAGATGGCCAGGAGCTGGTTCTTGTCCTTTTTGTCAATGCCATAGGCCAACGCTGCCGCCGTGGGCTCATTGATGATGCGGATTACGTTGAGACCCGCGATGCGGCCCGCATCCTTTGTGGCCTGTCGCTGGGCATCGTCGAAATAGGCGGGCACCGTGATGACCGCGTCGGTGACTTCTTCGTGAAGGAAAGCTTCGGCGCTCTGCTTGAGCGCACGCAGCACGATGGCGCTGATTTCCGGGGGGGCATATTCCCGGTCACCAATTTTCACCCAGGCATCCCCGTTTTGGGCTTCCACTATGTTGAATGGCAGGCGGGTCAGTGCTTCTTGCACCCGCGGTGACCTGAACCGCTGACCCAGAAGCCGCTTCATGGCGAACAACGTGCGCTGAGGATTGGTAACGGATTGGCGCTTGGCAATGTGCCCCACAAGGGAATCGCCCTTATCCGTAAAAGCCACCACGGAAGGCGTGGTGCGGCTGCCCTCACGGTTGGGAATCACTTTGGTAT
>JANOLT010000359.1:0-5882 GCA_031419915.1 Holophagaceae bacterium | reverse complement strand
CTTGGCGTTGAGGGCCAGCATCTCGAAGCGCGGGCTGTAGAACTGGTGTTGAAGCAAGCGGAGGCGCTGTCTGAAAGGTGGATGGGGTAAGGGAGCTATCATGGTTTATTGGAGTGCCAGGGAAGGCCCATGAAGCAGAAGATCCCATTCACGGTCGTCAGTGTTTCCTTCGTGCTCCTGCACTTGGCCTGCCTGGCGGTTTTCTTCGTGGCATTCAGCTGGTGGGCGGTGCTCATCGGCGTGCTGCTTTACCTGGTCCGCATGTTCGCGGTGACGGCGGGCTATCACCGCTATTTTGCCCATCGCACCTACCACCTGAACCGCTTCAACCAATTCATCATGGCCTTCGTGGCGCAGACCTCGGCCCAAAAGGGTGTGCTGTGGTGGGCCGCCCATCACAGGGACCATCATCGGTTTTCGGATACGGATCAGGACATCCATTCGCCCATCGCACGGAGTTTCTGGTGGTCCCATGTGGGCTGGGTGCTATCGAACAAATTCGACGACTACAATCAGAACAACATTCGCGATTTCGGAAAGTATCCCGAGCTGCGGTTCATCAGCGCCTATCACTGGATCTGCCCCTGGCTCCTGGGCACCGCGGTATTCGCTTTGGGTCATTTCACGGGCATCGGCGGATGGAGCGCGCTGGTTTGGGGCTTCGTGCTGAGCACGGTACTGCTGTTCCACGGCACCTTCAGCATCAACAGCCTGAGCCATCTTTGGGGCACGCGCCGTTTCAAGACCGGCGATCACAGCCGCAACAATTTTCTGCTGGCCCTCATCACCCTGGGTGAAGGCTGGCACAACAACCACCACAACTTCATGAGCGCCTGCCGCCAGGGCATCAAGTGGTGGGAGATCGACCTCACTTACTACGCGCTAAAGCTCATGAGCTGGGTGCGGATCGTGAAGGATATCCGCCCCTATCCAGATTCTGCCAGGGTGGCGACGGAGCCTTAGGGAGCCCAGGTGTCCGAGAGTGGCATCGCAAAGATCGCGGTCATCGGCGGGGGTATCTCCGGCCTTTCGGCGGCCTATCTGCTGAGTAGGCGTTTCCGCATGACGCTCTTTGAAAAGAGGGTCCGGCTAGGTGGCCACACGCTCACGGTGCCGGTTGAAATGGCCGATGCGCCGAGTGGCAGCGTGCCCGTGGACATGGGTTTCGTCGTTTACAACCGCAAGAACTACCCGAATTTCTGCCGCCTCATGGCGGAACTGAAGGTGGAGAGCTGCGAAAGCGACATGTCCTTCGCGCTGCACGGCGGGCCGAAGGGCCTGACCTGGTGCTCCCGGGGCTTGAACGGCATCTTCGCGGATCGTCTGAACCTCCTGAAACCGGGCTATTACGGCCTCTGGCGGGAAGTGTTGCGCTTCAATAAGTTCGGGAATCAGCTGCTGGAAGACGGCGCCAACCAGGATGTTTCATTGGGTGAATTTCTGGACGAGCACCGATTCAGCGCGGCTTTTCGCGAAAACTATCTTTACCCCATGGCGGGCGCCGTGTGGTCCTCGACCCTTGATGAGATGGACGCCTTCCCGGCCTTCACGCTGCTGGTCTTCTTCCGCAATCATGGTTTCCTGGGCCTGACGACTCATCAGCCCTGGCGGACCATTCAGGGCGGCACATCGCGCTACATCGAACCGCTGATAAAGCCCTATGCGGATGGCGTCGTGCTGGGGGCCAAGATCACAGAAATAAGGCGCAATCTTGAGGGCGCGGACATTCGCATGGAAGACGGTGAGATCCTGCGTTTCGATCACGTGGTATTCGCTTGTCATGGCGACCAGGTGCTGCCTCTGCTGGGGGACGCCACCAAGGCCGAGCGGGAAGTCCTTTCTGGTTTCCGCACGAATCGCAATCCCACGGTCCTACACACGGATTCATCCATTCTCGACAAGCGCCGGCACGCCTGGGCTTCTTGGAACGTGCGCGCCACAGCGGATCGCAGCCGCCTGTTGCTGACCTATCACATGAATCGGCTGCAACCGCTCGAAACCAAGTGGGATATTTTTGTCAGCCTCAACGCCGATGAGATTCTGGATCCCAAGCGCATCCTGCGCCGGGAGGTATTCCACAACCCGCGCTACGACCTGGCCGCCATCCAGGCCCAAGGCCGATGGGAGGAGATCAGCGGCCGCTACAGCGCCTTCGGCCGCACCCACTACTGCGGCGCCCACTGGGGCTTCGGCTTTCATGAGGATGGTCTAAATTCCGCGATAAAAGTCGCTGAGAGCCTAGGGATCCCGTGGTAAACGAAATTATCATCGAAGGAGGCCTCGTGTATCCGCGCAGCGGATACCGAGAGGATGGTCTAAATTCCGCGATAAAAGTCGCTGAGAGCCTGGGGATTTCGTGGTGAACACGACGCCATTTTCGATTGACGATTTTCGATTGACGATTGGGGACACCCAGAATGGTTTGGGGATCAATCGAAAATCGAAAATCGGAAATTCAACTTGGCCTGCACCGTATCTCGGGATCAGGAATTAAGCTGGATGGACTGAAAATATGGAGATCCCATGGCAGACAACCAGACCATCAAGAAGGCCGTCATTAAAAAGCGTTTCCCGTGGGGATGGCTGGTCCTGGGCCTGCTGGGCGTCGCGCTGGTGGGTGGGTTCATGGCCCAAAAGAACGCGCCGGTGCAGGTGAGTACGGTGCCGCCAACGATTTTCAAGGCCGGGGAGCGCAATCCCTTGGTGACGGCATCGGGTTATATCGTGGCCCGGACCCGGGCGACGCTCTCCAGCAAAGTGTTGGGGCGCATCTCCTGGCTCGGCGTTCAGGAAGGCAGTCGCGTTCAACGGGGGCAGGTCATTGCTAAATTGGAGGCGCCTGATTTGGTGGCCGCGCGCAATGCGGTGGCCTCGCAATTGGCGCAGACAGAATTGGATCTGGGGCGATCCCAGAAACTGGTGAAGGACGGCATCCTGGATCAGGCCAGCCTCGACCGCGTGATGAACCTGGTGAAGCAGCAGACCGAGCAGCTCAAGTACCAGGACGCGCTGTTGGAAAGCATGTCCCTGCGGGCGCCATTCACGGGCGTGGTGACCCAGAAACTTTCGGAAGTCGGCGAGACCGTGGCGCCGGGAAGCGCGGGCGGCGCCAACGCCATCAATGCCATCGCGGTGCTGGTGGATTTCAACTCGCTGGAAGTGGAAGTCGAGGTCAACGAGGGTTCCATCGCCAAGCTGAAAAAAGGCATGCCCGCGGAGATCCGCGTGGACGCGCTGGAAGGCCGGAAGGAGGGAGCCAAGGTGCTGAAGGGCCAGCTTCGGGAAATCTATCCCAGTTCCAACCGCCAGAAAGCCGTGATCATCGTGCGCGTTACCTTTGTGGAAAAGGATCCGCTGTTGGTGCCGGACATGGGTGCCAAGGTGACCTTCCTTGGCGACACCTACACGCAAGATGTAGTGGTGCTGGGCCGCGAGCAGGTAGTCAAGCGGAACGGCCAAAGCTTTGCCTGGGTGGTGGAGAAAGGGGTCGCCGTGCTGAAGCCCGTGCTGGTACTCGCCGAAAACCCCATCGGCCTTGAAGTCTCTGGCATCAGCGCCGACACGCAACTCATCATCGCGCCGCCGGAGAACCTGAAGGTGGGCGCAAAGGTTTCCGTGAAGGCGAAATGAGGTGAACGGTCCTTTGAATGACGACGCCATCATCAAGCTCCGCGATATCGCGAAAAGTTATTGGCGGGAGACCCTTGAGATTCCCGTGCTGCAGGGCATTGACTTCGACATTCCCAAGGGTGGCTACTACGCGCTGATGGGGCCTTCCGGGTCAGGCAAGACCACGCTGCTGAACCTCATCGCAGGCATTGACCGGCCTACCGCAGGCAGCCTGGAAGTTTGCGGTTATGAGTTGAACGATCTCGACGACGACGAGCTGGCGGGGTGGCGGAACGCCCATGTGGGCTTCATTTTCCAGAACTACAACCTGATTCCAGTGCTCACGGCTTTTGAGAATGTGGAGCTGCCGTTGCTGCTCACGCAGATGTCACGGCGAGAGCGTCGGAACCGGGTGGAGGAAGTTCTCGCCTTGGTGAATCTCGAGGACCGGATGCTCAACTATCCGCGTCAGCTCAGCGGCGGCGAAGAACAGCGCGTGGCCATCGCCCGGGCCATTGTGGGAGATCCCGATCTGTTGGTGGCGGACGAACCCACCGGCGCCCTGGACCACCAGAATGCCGAGGAAGTGTTGAACCTGATGGAACGGCTCAACACCGACCTGGGTAAGACCATTCTGATCGTGACCCATGACCCCAAGGCCGCGCACCACGCCCGGTTCCAGATTCATCTCGACAAGGGCGTTTTCAACAAGACCGTCGAGGTGAACCGATGAGGCGGGCAAATTTTTCGATTTTCGATTTTCGATTTTCGATTGATGCCACACGGGAGCGGGGAGCCCCAATCGTCAATCGTCAATCGAAAATCGCAAATCGAATCCAGGGGCCGTGCTCCGGGGCATCGCAACGTGGATGGTGGGCGCGATGAAATATCTCCACTTCATCTTCAAGTCCCTGACGCGCTCCAAGCGGCGCACGCTCCTGATCCTTTCCACCATCACGCTGTCGGTGTTCCTGGTCACGGTGCTGCAATCGCTGCTCACCACCTTGGACGCGGTTTCCAACAATCCGAGTTCCAGCAATCGCCTGGTGGTGCGGCACAAAAGCGGTCTGGCTCAGATGCTGCCCATGAGCTACCTGCCTTACCTGAAGCAACAGCCCGAGGTGGAATCCGCGACCTACCTGCAATGGTTCGGCGGGCAGTACAAGGATCCCAGTAATTTCTTCGCGAATTTCGCCTCGGATGAAATCACGCTGTTCCAGGTGTTCAAAGAGGAATTCAGCGCTTCCGGCGTCACCGAAGAGCAGATCAAGGAATACATCCGGGATGGCGGTGGCTGCATCGTGGGCCAGGCCTTGGCGGACAAATTCGGATGGAAGGTGGGCGACGTGATCCCGCTTCAGGGAACGATCTTTCCCATCAGCCCACGGCTCACGATCCGCGTGATCTTCAAGGGAACGAAACCCAGCCAAGAGAACGTGCTGCACTTCCATTACAAGCTGTTGGAAGAAAGCGTGCCCCGGATGAAAGGCAGGGTGGGGACCTTTTTCCTGCGGGTCCGCAATGCCGATGAGATCCCGCGATTGAGCGCGCGCATTGACAATCATTTCGCCAACTCAGCGTTTGAAACGCTGTCCGAGACCGAGAATGCCTTCAACCTGAGCTTCGTGAAGATGCTCGGCAATATCTCCGCCATCATCCAAGGCATCACGGCAGCGGTGCTGGTGGCCATCCTCATCGTTACCGCGGGCACCATGAGCATCGCCATCCGCGAGCGGACCACCGAGATCGCGGTGCTCAGGGCCATGGGCTTCCGCACCGGATTGGTCATGAGCCTGCTACTGGGCGAGGGCATGCTCTTGGTGGGCGGTGGCGGAATTCTTGGTGTGGGCTTGGCGGGACTCGCAGCTGGAGGCATACGTAAAGGAGTTGGGGCTTCGGTGCCATTCCTTGAAGACTTCAGTCTTTTGCCTTCCACCATGCTGCTTTGCCTGGGCATCACCTTTGTGGTCGGTCTGCTCTCGACCTTCATTCCGGCCTACCAGGCCACAAGGCGCCCCATCACCGAGGGGCTGAGGTCCATCGGATGATGATCCTGGGGCTCATGGGCGCGGTCTTCCTGGGCTACCTGGGCTGGCTCATCTGGGCGGCCATCGCCTATCCGATCCCTCTCAGCTACAACCTGCGGAGCCTGTGGCAGCGCAAGGTGGCAACGGTCAGCACCGCAGGCGCCATCGCGCTGGTGGTGGGCATTTTCGTGGTGGTGCTGTCGTTGGCCCAAGGGTTATCGAAGGCCTTCGTGAGTTCGGGTCGCG
>JANOLT010000358.1:0-4201 GCA_031419915.1 Holophagaceae bacterium | reverse complement strand
CCGAAGAGCGCACCAATTTAGGCGCCGCCGTGGCCAACGAAGTGCGCCAGGCCTTTCCTGGCAAAGTCTTCGGCACCACCATTCCGCGCAACATCCGTCTGGCGGAAGCTCCCAGCCACGGCAAGCCCGTGGCCTTTTATGACATCAAATCCAAAGGGGCCCAGGCCTACCTGAATCTCGCCCGGGAGTGGTTGGGTCTTGAGCTCGCAACACCTGGTCCAGCCTTGAATAGGGAGGCGGAATGACCCTCAAGCGCCAAGCTCTGGGGCGGGGGCTCACTTCGCTGATGAGCCAGCACGCCGCTGATGACGCCTCCCAGCGGGAAGTGCCGGTGGGTTCATTGTTCCCCAACCGCCAGCAGCCACGCACGCACTTTGATGAAACGGCCCTGGATGAACTGGCCGCCAGCCTCAAGATGCACGGCATGGTTCAGCCCATCATCGCGCGCAAGGTCGGCGAAAAGTTCGAGATCATCGCGGGCGAACGCAGGTGGAGAGCAGCCCGGAAAGCCGGCATCCCCATGGTCCCGGTGGTGCTCAAAGAAGTCCCGGATGATCGGCTGCTGGAATTCGCCCTGGTTGAAAACATCCAGCGCCAGGAGCTCAATCCCATCGAGGAAGCCAGGGCATTCTGGCAACTGGGCGAGCACTTGAGGCTAACCCAAGAGCAAGTGGCGGACCGCGTTGCCAAGAGCCGCTCGCAGGTCGCCAATACGCTCCGCCTGCTTCGCCTTCCTTCGGCCATTCAGGAGTACGTGGCCATTGGCAAGATCACCACAGGTCATGCAAAAGTGCTCATGGGTCTGCCGGATCCATTGTTAATGGAGCAGATGGCCCAAGTCGTCATCCAGGAACAACTCAGCGTGCGAGCCCTGGAATCCAAGGTCCAGCACCTCAGTAAGGAAAGCAGGCACAAGGGCAGGAAAAAGCATCCCCACGCGGTCTTCATCAAGGCCGCCGCAGAGGAGCTGACCTTGGCCTGGTCCACCAAAGTGGAGATCAAGGCCAAGGGCAAGGGTGGCGTCGTCCTGCTCCACTACGGCAGCGAAGGTGAGCTGGATCGGCTTTTTGAAGCCATGAAGCAAGGGCCCAAGAAGAAGTAGCCTCCGAGGTTCGGTCATGTCCTGGTTCATCAAGAAACGCCAACAAAAGACCGCTGTCGAGGCCAAGACCGTCCGCGTGCCCGAAGGTCTTTGGATCAAGTGCGACAACTGCCGCGAGCTCATCTACCGCGCAGAGTTGGTGAACACTCACAACGTTTGCCCTAAATGTGGGTATCACTTTCGCATCGGCGTGGAAGAACGCTTGGCGAACCTCATGGATGAAGGCTGGACCAGGCTCTTTTCGGAGCTGCGTTCCGCCGACCCTTTGAATTTTGTGGCCTCGAAAGCCTACGTTGATCAGCTCAAGAAGCTCGAAGCCGCGGGCCAGACCGAGGATGCGGTCGTGATCGTGGAAGGCACCCTTTCGGGCCATCCCGTGGTGATGGGCGTCATGAATTTCGATTTCCTGGCGGCCTCCATGGGCAGCGTCGTGGGCGAGAAATTAAAGCTTGGGGCCGAGCGCGCCCTCGCCAAGAAATGCGCCTATATCATCGTCAGCTGCTCTGGCGGTGCGCGTATGCAAGAGGGAACGCTGTCGCTGATGCAGATGGCGAAGGTCAGCGCGGCCCTCGCTAAACTGGACAACGCGGGCCTGCCCTATTTCTCCATTCTCACGGACCCCACCACCGGTGGGGTGTCAGCGAGCTATGCCATGCTCGGAGATCTCAACATCGCCGAACCCAAGGCTCTCATTGGATTCGCAGGCCCTCGGGTCATCGAGCAGACCATCAAGCAAAGCCTGCCCGAAGGCTTCCAGCGTTCGGAGTTCCTACTGGCCCACGGCATGGTGGATAAGGTCGTTTCCCGGGATCAACTCAAGGAGTTTGTGGCCTCATGTCTCGCATGGATGCTCCCAACCGGCGCCTGAACGCCGAGCCCAACCTGGAACCAGAGCGTCAGCTCCCCACGGCTGTCCGCCAGGGTCCGGATGACGCTCATTGGCGGCGGGTCGAGGACTGGCCCCATCTCGAAAAGCTGAATAAACGCAGCCATTGGGGCATCAAGAAAGGCTTGGGGAACACGACCGCGTTGCTGGAGGCACTGGGGCGTCCCGACCGCAACTACCCCATCGTTCTGATCGCCGGAACCAACGGCAAAGGCAGCGTCGGCGCGCTTCTGGCCCATGCGATGAAATCCGCGGGCAACGTGGTGGGTTGGTATACCTCACCGCATCTGGTGACGCCTCTGGAGCGCATTTGGACCGACGGCCATCACATCGGCGCGGGAGCCTTGGATCTGCTGTTGAACGAAGCTTTTGAGACCGAACACGATGAAGGTCTCGAAGCCACCTATTTTGAGCTGATGACCGTGGCGGCTTTTTCGGCTTTTCGCATGACCGGAGTGGAACTGGCCATCGTAGAAGTCGGGTTGGGTGGTCGTTGGGATGCCACCAACGCCTGCGAGCCCATGGTATCGGTGCTTACCAATGTGGGCCTGGACCATCAGCAATACTTGGGCAACACCCTTGAGGCCATCGCCAGGGAAAAGCTCTGCATCGCACGGGAGGGCCATACCCTGGTGA
This sequence comes from Holophagaceae bacterium, assembly GCA_031419915.1. GTDB lineage: Bacteria > Acidobacteriota > Holophagae > Holophagales > Holophagaceae > JANXPB01. The sequence continues at coordinate 1,577 of JANOLT010000358.1, read as the reverse complement.
CGGGCCCCGGCCTGGGGCCCGACTGGCTGCGCCCCCTGCTGGAATGCCGGCCGGCGATTTCCCCGGCGCCCGCCCTGAAAGCCAGCGCCATCCACTGGGACCATTCCATGGTGGCCGGCCATCGGCTAAATCTGGCCGGGGCTCACCAGCTAGCTAACCTCGCCACGGCCCTGGAAGTGATGCGGCACCTGCGCTGCCTGGGCTTTCCCATTCCTGACGCGGCTATGTGGAAGGGCATCGAGGAAACCCGGTGGCCCGGTCGGCTCTGGAGGGTGCCGGGGCTGGAGGAGGTGTGGATGGACGGCGCCCATAATCCGGATGGGGCGCGGGTCCTGGCGGATCATGCCCTCGCCTGCGGCATCCATCCCCACCTCTACTTCGGGGCCATGAAGGACAAGGATCTGGCAGCCATGAAGGCCCAGCTTCTGCGGATGGAACCGCGTTCGGTGACGGGCGTGGTGGGCATCGGGGACCGCTGGGCCGACGCGGCGCAGCTGCGCTCCGTGTGGGGCGGCGACCTGGAAGTCCTGGACCTCCCGCAAGCCGCTCAGCGCCTCAAGGCGAATGCCGGGGAAAACCGCCTCGTGACGGGCTCCCTCTACCTGATCGGAGATATCCTCCGGGAGCTCCGCATCCATCCCAAAGCCTAGGCAGTCGGCGGATTCATCCAAGGCCCCGTTCCTGGCCGCTGCCATGAAAGTAGAGAAAAAAGAAGCCGCAGATTCCGCAGATGAGAAAACAAAAAGGATTTCATCTTCCTAATCTGCGTCATCTGCGGCTTTTTTTTCTTGTTTTCTCAACGGACTGTCAATCGCCGAGTCTCGCCAGAATCTCTTGTGCCAATTCGGTGAGGCTGGGATCCCGGGCGCCCATGATGAGCACCAGATCACCGGATCGGGCCTCACGCACCAAGGCTTCCACCAAGGCTTTGCGGCTGTCGGCAAAGGTCACGGCGCATCCCTTTGTCCGCAAGTCCGCCACCAGATCTGCGCTGGAGATATCCCGGGTGGTGGTGCCGCCCGCGTAGAAGGCCTCCAGCATCCAAAGCTGATCCGAGGAAGCCAATTCCGCCGCGAAAGTTTCGACCAGTTCAGCGCGCAGGAAACGCAACGGACCGAAGCCATGGGGCTGGAAGACCGCCAGCACCCGCCCTGTCCGCAGGTGCGCTGTGCGCAGCGAGGCGGCGATCTTGGCGGGGTTGTGGCCGAAATCGTCCACCACCGTGATGCCTTTCGATTCCCCCAGCACCTGGAAGCGCCGGGCGACACTTTGGAATTCGCGCAGGGGCGCAACCATATCTCCCATGGGCAGGCCCAGAGCGCGACACGCCGCGATGGCGGCCAAAGCGTTTTCCACGTTGTGAAGGCCGGGAAGGTTCAATTCGAATTCAAAACCTTCCACACTGAAGCGAGAAGCCTCGGGCCCCGTCTCCACTCGCTCGGCACGGACCTGGGCCGCTTCGCCGAAGCCGAAAACAGTGGCCTCTTCACGGAATTCCGAAAGGTTTTCGGCCTCGCCGAGCACCAAGGATTCACGAACGTTTTGCGCGAAAGTCCTAAACATCCCGGCCACCACAT
>JANOLT010000357.1:0-5457 GCA_031419915.1 Holophagaceae bacterium | reverse complement strand
CGCATGTGGACGTTCGGCGTGGGCATCGCCTTCTAGAAATCATTTTTATTAAAATTAACAATTCTTAACATCCAATGGTTGTCCCCTACGGATAGATTTGATCCACTCTCCCGTTCTTTCAAGATCTTCTTTCCTTCCCAGACGGCTTCAGCCCTCTGGTTTTTTTTATCTGGGACTCCTGTCCCCCCTTCGAGGTATTCATGCGAACTTCCCTCGCCCTTCGTCTCATCGCCTCTGCCGGAATCGCCTCCGCGATCTGCGCCCAGGAGACGGCCCGCCAGCCCAACCCGCTCGGCACCCACGCCCGGCAATACCTCCAAGCCCGGGTCTTCGAGCTGGGGCTGGATGCCACCCACGATTTCACCGCCCGCAGCGTCAATCACGATGAGATCGGGGGGGACCACATCCGTATGAACCAGTACTACCAAGGCGTGAAGGTATTTGGAGGTGAGGCCATCATCCACATGCGCGCAGGCGCTGTCCGCGAGGTGACGGATGCCCTGGTGCGTGGCATCAAGCTCAATCCCACCCCCACCATTGGCGCCTCGGAGGCCCTGGCTGCGGCACATCAGTCTCTTGCGCCCAAAGGCGCCTATGCCAACATTCCAAGGGTCGCACTGGTCTTTGCCAGGGTGGAGCGGGAGGTTCCTGTCCGCAGCATGATCCTGGGCGGTGAGCGGACCCGTACCGTCTCCCGCATGGCGCTGGTCTATCACATCCACACCGAGCTGGAGAACGGGGCCCAGGAAACCAGCCACACCGATTACTTCGTGGATGCCCACAGCGGCGAAATCCTGGAGAGCTGGAGCACCCTCCACACCACAGGCGTTAACGGCACGGGCAATTCGCAATACAGCGGCACCGTGAGCCTCCAGACCAACAGCGCGGGCACGGGCTACGAGCTTTACGATACGACCCGCGGATCAGGCGTGCGCACCTACAATCTGAACCATGCCACCACCGGCACTGGCACCCTCTACGCCGACGCCGACAACACCTGGGGCGACGGGGCGAATTACGTCGAAGGCTCCTCCACCACCGCCGCCAACGGCCAGACTGCTGGGGTGGACGCCCATTACGGCGTGGGCGTGACCTGGGACATGTACAAGAACGTATTCGGTCGCAACGGCATCGACAACGCCGGCACCGCCACCTACAGCCGCGTGCACTACTCCAACAACTACGACAACGCGTTCTGGTCCGACAGCTGCTTCTGCATGACCTACGGCGATGGCAACAGCTTCCTGACCCTCACCTCCATGGACGTGGCCGGCCACGAAATGACCCACGGCGTGACCTCCCGCGAAGCCAACCTCACCTACCGCGGCGAGTCCGGCGGCCTGAACGAATCCATGTCCGACATCTTCGGCACCATGGCCGAGTTCTACCGCGGCTCCACCGGCACCACCATCCCGGCCACCGGCGGCAACTGGACCATCGGCGAGCAGCTTCGCGCCACACCCTTGCGCTACATGTACAAGCCCAGCCTGGACGGCGCCAGCAAAGATGCCTGGTCCAAGACCCTCCGTAACCTCGATGTCCACTACTCCAGCGGCCCCATGAACCGCTGCTTCTACTTCCTCAGCCAGGGCACCGGGACCGGCAACTACGCCAGCTCCTACCTGCCCGGCGGCATGACCGGCATCGGCAACGACAAGGCTGCCAAGATCGTGTACACGGCCCTCCGCGACTACATGACCTCCAGCACCAACTACGCTGGCGCCAAGACCGCCTGCCTGAGCGCCGCCACGGCCCTGGGCTACGCTTCCGGCTCCACGGAATACACCGCTGTGGTCAACGCCTTCAAGGCGATCAACCGCTAGATCGGCAGGAATCCATCGAGGGCCCGGTTCGCCGGGCCCTTTTCCTGTCGGCACGGTCATCCTCGCGACCCGCCGATCGCCTTTAAAATTAACAAAACTTAACCGCTGCGACCAGACCGAGCCGATAGCCTTGATCCAGCACCTGCTCTTTCCCATCCATCCATAGATCACCCCTGGAGGTCTCCTCCGGGTCATCCCTCATTGAGGAGCCTTCATGCGCACGACCCTTCTGCACTTGCTCGCCGCCTCGGCTGTCTTCGCCGCCGCGCCCCGCGCCGACCATCCCCTCGCCCAGTCCGCCCGCGGCCACCTCAGTGCGCGCGTGTTCGAACTCGGCCTCGACGCCAACCATGAATTCGCCCTGAAGAACGTCCACGAGGACGAAGAGGGCGCCCACGTCCGCATGAATCAGTTCTACCGCGGCGTGCGGGTATTCGAAGGCGAGGCCATCGTGCACCTGCGCGAAGGCCGGGTTGCCCAGATCACGGATGCCCTGATCCGGCGCCTCGACCGGAGCGAAGTCCCCAGCATCCAGTCCTCCGAAGCCCTCGCCGCCGCGCACGGAGCCCTCGCCCCCAAAGGCCCCTATGCCAGCGAGCCCACCGCGGAACTCGTCTTCGCCCAGGTGGACGCCCCTGCCAACCGGAAGCCCGCGAGGCGCATGGATGGCAATCTGGAAGAAACTCCCGCCACCCGATCCGTGCTGGCCTACCACGTCCACGCCGAATTGGAGAACGGCGCCGCCGAGACCAAGCACATGGACTATCTGGTGAACGCCCACACGGGCCAGATTCTGGAGAGCTGGAGCACCCTGCACACCGCTGGTGTGACGGGCACGGGCAAGTCCCAGTGGTACGGAACCGTCAGCCTGGACACCAACAGCACCGCCACGGGCTTCGAGCTGCGCGACATGACTCGCGGCACCGGCGGCACTTTCGGCAACAACGTGACCACGAACCTCAACAACGGCACATCGGGCAACGGCACGATTTTCACCGACGCCGACAACGCCTGGGGCGATGGACTGCGGTACAACGGCATCGCGGGCATGAGCGCCAACGCCCAGACCGCCGCCGTGGACGGCCACCGGGGCATGGCGGCTACCTGGGACTTCTACAATTCCGTCTTTGTCCGCAACGGCATCGACAACGTCGGCACCGCCACTTACAGCCGCATGCACTACAGCACCAACTACGACAACGCCTTCTGGTCCGACAGCTGCTTTTGCATGACCTATGGCGATGGCAACGCGACCGGCTCCGTGGGCGAGGCGGACCTCGACACCTGCGGCCACGAGATGACCCACGGCGTGACTTCCCGCACCGCCAACCTCGCCTACCGCAAGGAGAGCGGCGGCCTCAACGAAGCCACCTCCGACATCTTCGGCACCTGCGTGGAGTTCTGGATGCTCGCCGCGGGCGGATCGGGGGCCGTCATCCCAAGCACCGCCGGCACTGGCACCATCAAAGCCAACTACAAGCTCTTCGAAAATTCCTGGGGCCACGCCTACCCCAACGAGGCCCTGCGCTGGATGCACAAGCCCAGCCGCGACGGCGCGAGCCCCGACTTCTACTCCAGCACCCTGGGCCGCCTTGATGTGCACTACAGCAGCGGCGTGGCCAACCACTTCTTCTTCCTCCTGGCCCACGGTTCGCAGATCGACGCCCTCTCCGAGAACGAGCAGAGTCCGATGACGAACGGCGTCACCAGCATCACGGGCATCGGCAACGATAGGGCCGCGCGCATCTGGTACAAGGCCCTCACCGCCTACATGACCAGCCGCACCGACTACGCCGGGGCCCGCACCGCCACCCTGAACGCGGCCACGAATCTGTACGGCGCTGCCTCCCCCGAATACGCCACGGTGAACCAGGCTTGGCTCGCGGTGAACGTGAAGTAGCTACTCGAAAACACCAAATGGACCCGGATCAGTAGCCGGATACCTGGAAGTCGTCGAAATTAACAATGCTGAAGAATACTTGATTGGAACCCTATGGACTCAGCGGGGCACACTATTCCCATGCTCATCCCTTTCTTCCTGATCTCACTCGCCAACCCGGCGCAACTCCCGGTAAAGACAACTCCGGCCCAGAAGCTTGAAGGCGCGCTTCCGGCGAAGCCCGCGCTGAAATTCCGTTTCGTGGTGACACCGGACAACATTCAGCACCTTGGCAGCGTAGGCCCCAAGGAATCGCGCACCCTGGCCTGGGAGCTGAAGAACACCAGTGACAAGCCCATCTCCTTCCGCGTACTGGATACGGCCCCCGGTGTAAGGGTTCCCGAAGGCCCATTCCTGAAGCCTTGGCAACCGGGCGAATCACGAAAAATCGAGGCGACTTCGGATCCTTCCGACTTCCTGGCCTACCAGCGCCGCGCTGTGCGCCTGGAGTCCGATGACCCATCGCAGCCCCGCTACAACCTGCGCTGGGACATGACGGTGCGCCCGGAAATGGCCGTGGACGTCGTCAACAAAAGCTTTGGCGAGGTGGCTCCCCACGAAAGCCCACTGATCGCCTACACCTTCACGCGCGAAGGCGGCGGCCTGGCCGAGATCCGTCTGGAGAGCAAGCTTCCGGACTACCTGGAATCCGAAGTCATCGCCGAGGGGACGAAGGCCACGCTTCAGCTAACCCTTCGTCCTTCAAGCTTGAAACCCGGAATGCAAGCGGGTCTAGAGCTGCTGAAGGTCTCCACCAATGCGCCGAAGCAGCCAACTTTCGATCTGACGCTTGCGTGGAAACTGAAGCTGCCCATTCTCGCGATTCCCAGCCGCGTGGTGTGGGACGAGCCGAAGATCCGCGGCTTTAAATTGGAAGTGAAATCGCGGGATGGAAAAGCCTTTCGCATTCTCAAAGCCCGCATCGAAGGACCCAAAGACAAGCAGGGGAATGACCTTTTCACTCATGGTGCGTTGCCCGTGAAGGCCGCGCCGTCCCATGTGATCAAGCTCCAGTGCTTCGCCGATCTGGAGTCCAAAGCCATGCTCTTTCTCACATGCAGCGGCCTGGACGCGCCCATCCAGATTCCGCTTTTGTGGCTTCCACCAAAAGGTGCGACCGAAGCTTCAAAACCTTGGGATGGCGGTCCCAACAAAGGCAAAGAGCCGGAAAAGTAGGGTTTAGCGCTTTTCCTTCTTCGGTTCTATAGGCGGTTCCACGCGCATGGTGATCTTGCCCACCTTGCCGTCGCGCATGACTTCGAACACCATCGCGCCTTTTGGCGGTTCCACTTCAAGCAGGTCGAAGAGTTGCACGCCGTTCTGAATAGGTGTGCCCTGGTAGGTCAAAAGGATGTCCCCAAGGGCAACCACATGGCCTTCACTGTTCAACCGGAGGGGCCGCAGCCCGGCAAGCGCCGCGGGACTGTCGGCTTCCACATCGCTCACCATGACACCCTGGGTGACGCCCAAAGCGCGTGCGTAGGCCGGGATGAGGGCCGTGAAGCCTAAGTACACAGGCTCCAATTGGCCCCGGGCGATGAGCAGGGGCACCACGCGATTCAGGGTATCCACGGGAATCGCAAAGCCAATGCCAGCACGGTTTCCTGGGCCAATGACCGATGTATTCATGCCGATCAGACGGCCCGCGCTATCCAACAACGGCCCACCAGAATTACCGGGATTGATGGCCGCGTC
>JANOLT010000356.1:0-3358 GCA_031419915.1 Holophagaceae bacterium | reverse complement strand
TCTTCAGGGATTTCGCCAGCAATTGGGCCCGGATAAAGGCATCAATGTCGCCATCCAGGACCTTCTGGGTCTGACTGGTCTCCTCATTGGTGCGGTGGTCTTTGACCATCTGATAGGGCTGAAGCACATAGCTTCGGATCTGGGAACCCCAGGCCACATCAGACTTTTCGCCCGAGGCGGCGGCCACTCTGTCCAGGAATTTGCGCTGTTCCAGTTCGTAGAGCCGACCCTGCAATACTTTCAGCGCCGTTGCCCGGTTCTTGATCTGGCTGCGCTCGTTCTGGCAAGAAACGACGATGCCCGTGGGCAGATGGGTAAAGCGAACCGCAGATTCCGTGCGGTTCACGTGCTGACCCCCGGCGCCGGACGCACGGAATACATCAATTTTCAGATCCTTGTCCGGGATGTCCACGTTGATGGTGTCATCCAGTTCGGGGCTCACGTAGACCGCGGCAAAACTGGTGTGGCGGCGCTTGGCGGAATCGAAGGGGCTGATGCGCACCAGGCGGTGGACACCGGCCTCGGCGCGCAGATAACCATATGAAAAAGGCATCGTGACCTGGAACGTGGCGCCCTTGATGCCAGCCTCTTCGCCATCCTGGTAGTCGAGCATTTCGGTGGGCCAGCCTTTTCTTTCGCAGAATCTCAAGTACATGCGAAGCAGCATGGCGGCCCAGTCCTGACTTTCGGTTCCCCCGGCTCCCGGCGCGATGGCGACGATGGCGTTGTTGCCGTCCAGATCGCCGCTGAGCATCATGCGCAGCTCGGCATCCTCCACGAGCTTGCGCAACGAACTTTCAAGGCTTTCGGCCTCGCCGAGCATGTCGGAATCTTCGCGGCTCAATTCCAGGGCCGTCTCCAGATCCTCAATTCCAGCGTTCAATTTTTTCGCCAACGCGATGTCATCGCCCAGGACCCCGCGTTTTTTCAGCAAGGGCTTGGCGGCCTCCGGATCATCCCAGAACCCAGGTGCGGCGGTCTTTTCCTCGATCTGCTCCAGCTCCAAGGCCTTGCGTTCGGGATCGAGATGCGCCGCCAGTTGGCGCACCCGGGGCTCAAGTTCATTCTTGGCCCTGATAAGGGTTTCAAAGTCCATTCGGCATCCTGGGGCAACCTTTCATTCTACAAGGCTCGATGGGTCCTGTCTGGCGCGGTATTCTGGTGGGATGGCCGAATCTCTCACCGTACTGCCCAGCGATCTGGAATCCTCCGAACGGGGTTCCTTTCAAGGTCATGGTTCCTTGAAGCTGGCCTTCGCGCGCTGGGAGCACCCGGATCCCAAGGGCCGCGTGGTGATCTCCCACGGCTATGGCGAGCATGGCGAGCGCTACCGGCACACGGCCAAATGGCTGCACTCGCTTGGATGGGCCGTATCGAGCATGGACCACGCCGGATTCGGCAGATCCGAAGGCACCCGCGGAGATGCCACCGGCATCCGGCCCTTCGCTGATGACTTCGCGCTTTTCTTACACCAGGAACGCCTTCACGATGCAACACGCAATGGCGCCCACCCTCGCATTGTGGATGAAATTCCGGTGCTCTCCTTGCCGGTTCTTCCGCAGATCGTCCTGGGTCATAGCTTTGGCGGATTGGTGGCCATGCTTGCCTGCCTGTGGCATCCAGACGCTCTGGATGGGCTTGTCTTGAGCAGTCCTGCCGTGAGCCTGCGCCCCCGTGCGGGGTTGATGAAATTGGTGGGATCAGTGCTCTTCCGCCTAGCCCCCCACCTGTCCATTGATCTCCCCGGCAACAAGAACCTGGTCTGTTCGGATCCGGTGCTGGTGCAACGCTACTGGGCGGATCCCTACTGCCATCGTCGGGTGACCGCCTCGTTTCCAGCAGCCATTCAGGAAGGCAGGGAAGAGCTGCTGACTTTCGGGTCGGAATTGGACCGCCCCATGCTGCTCCTTCAGGCAGGGTCAGACACCGTGGTGGACCCCGATGGCGCCGAAGCGATCTGGTCTTCCATCAAGCCAGGACTTCTGGAGATCCACCGGCTGAATGGCTTCTATCATGAGATCTTCCACGATATTCATCGGGCCGAGGCCCAAGCCCTGGTCGAGCCCTGGTTGGAAACCAGGTATCGAACCTGGAAGGCCGCCAACGCACCCCTGAAAGCTGTGCCTTCTGCCTTCCCTCCTGCGGTTGCCGTCTAAATGATTCCTGCCCATGTCCACCCTCCTGTCTCTAGGAAACCCATGAACCGATTGCTCCGCATTTCATTGACGCTGTCCCTGCTGATGGGAGTGGGCCTCGGCTGCCGTAAACCCAAGGTTGTGGACAAAACGCACGGCCAGACAGCGCCTGAATTATTGGCCAAAGGCGAATCGCTGCTGCGCAAGGGCAAGTGGGAACAGGGCCGGGTCAACTTAAGGCTCATCGAGGAGTACCTGCCCTCCACGCCTGAATTCCCGAAAGCCAAGCTCCTGCTGGCGGACAGTTATTTTTTCGGGTCCACCAACAACTACCCGGAAGCCCAGGTGGAATATCAGAGCTTCCTGAACTATTTCCCCCGCAGCGAAAAGCGCGACTACGCGCTCTATCACATCGCTCTTTGCCATTACGCCTCCATCGAATCCGCGGACCGGGACCAGGCGGAAACGAAAAAGGCACTGGAGACCTTCCAACAGCTCCTTAAGGAAAGCCCCGGCTCCACCTACGCCGAACAGGCCAAAATCAAGGTCACCCAGTGCTGGCGACGCATCGCCGAACACGAATTATTGGTGGGTGTCTTCTACGTGAACATCTACAACTATCCGGCCGCAGAAACCCGCCTCAAGGGGTTGATCGAGACCTACCCGGAATATGTGGATCGGGAACGGGCTTATTTCTTCCTGGGCGAGGCTCTGCGCAAGAAATTCATCTCGCAAGAGGTCCACACCCAATTCAACAAAGAGTTCCTGGCCAAGTTCCAAAAGAAAGACTTCGCGGAATTGAGCCCTTCAGATCTGGCTCGCTATAAGGTGGACTTCGACAAATTTTCAAAAGAGGAAATCGTCAAGTACCGCGAGGAATCCAAGGGCTTCTACCAGAAGCTGGTGGAGAGCTACACCACCGGCGAGTGGGCCGCACGGGCGCGGGAACGCCTGGTGGAAATGGGTCAGCGCGATTTGAAAGAAGATCTCGACGGTTAGGCGCCGTTACGCAGTGGCCAGTGCTTTTCTGGCCAGTGTGTTACGGCGCCTTATGTCGGCCGCAGGACGACGCGATGGGTGGTGGACCGAGCAAAGTCGAAGCAGTTACGGCGCCTCCAGCTATCGGGCGCAGTGCGCCCTCCACGTATCGCACGCAGTGCGTGCTCCCACTCGCTACCCTCGTGGACACGGAGCCTCCTGTTCACTACGTTCGCAGAGCTGGA
>JANOLT010000355.1:0-7207 GCA_031419915.1 Holophagaceae bacterium | reverse complement strand
TTCCTGCGCGTGGCGGATTTCTCGCAGTGGCAATGACCGCCAAGCCGCCAAGTAACCACAAAGGCACAAAATGAACCACGAAGACACAAAGACACAAAGGTTCACAAAGAAAATCTTTCTTTGTGTCTTTGTGCCTTTGTGGTGATTTTTTAAACTTTTCCTTTGTGGTCCCTTTGAGTCTTTGAGGTCCAAATGCATCACGAACGCATCGCCATTCTGGATTACGGCAGTCAGTACACACGGCTCATCACGCGGCGGCTGCGGGAGTTGGGGGCCTTCGGTCTGGTGTATGGGCCGAATGCCACGGCGGAGGAAATCGGTGGGCCGGACCTGCGGGGCGTCATCTTGAGCGGGGGGCCGAATTCCGTGCTGGAAGAAGGCGCGCCCGGCATCGATCCAAAAATTTTAGAATTGGGCGTTCCCGTGCTCGGCATTTGCTACGGACAGCAACTCATGGCGAGGGATTTCGGTGGCGAACTGCACCGCTCAGCGCAGCGCGAATACGGCAAGGCGACCATCCGGTGCCAAGTTCAGGACAGCGTTTTGTTCGTGGGGATGGCGGGCGAACAGGTGGCTTGGATGAGCCATGGCGACCACGTGGAGAAGGCGCCGGAGGGCTATATCGTCACGGCGTCCACGGCGACCGTGCCGGTGGCGGCCATGGAGAACCGAGCACAACGGCGCTACGGCATCCAGTTCCATCCGGAAGTCACCCACAGCGTTAACGGCAGCGCTCTGCTCCTGAATTTCCTGGAGCACTGCGGCATGATGCTGGACTGGAACGCAGGCCACTTCATCGAGGAGAAGATAGCCCAGGTCCGTGCCCAGGTTGGCTCTGGCCGCGTGGTACTTGGCCTCAGCGGCGGCGTGGATTCATCCGTCGCGGCACTGCTGCTGCACCGGGCCATCGGCAAGCAGCTCACCTGCGTTTTCGTGGATCACGGGCTCATGCGCAAGGATGAGATGAAGCATGTGCAGGCCTTCTTCGCGCCCTTCGATCTGAAGGTGGTGTGGGTGGATGCCAGCGAGGAATTCATCGGCAAACTGGCTGGCATCACGGATCCCGAAACCAAGCGCAAGATCATCGGTTCAACCTTTATTGATGTTTTCGATCGTGAGGCTAAAAAGATTGATGCAGATTTTCTAGGGCAGGGCACGACCTATCCCGACGTCATCGAGAGCAGCGGCGTCGGTGGCGCGGTGCTGGTGAAGAGCCACCACAATGTGGGCGGATTGCCCGAGCGCATGAAGCTGAAACTGGTGGAGCCCCTTCGGGAATTATTCAAGGATGAAGTCCGCAAAGCGGGTATGGCGCTTGGTCTGCCTGATGAGATGAACCAGCGCCATCCCTTCCCGGGCCCCGGTCTCGCGGTGCGTCTGCCGGGCGCCATCTCGCGGGAACGTGTACACATTCTCCAGGAAGCCGACGCCATTTTTCTCGATGAATTGAAAACCAGTGGCTGGTACGCCAAGACCAGCCAGGCTTTTGCCGTGCTGTTGCCGGTCCAGACCGTTGGCATCATGGGTGACGAGCGCACCTTCGAGTTCATGTGCGCCCTGCGCGCCGTCACCTCCGAGGACTTCATGACCGCCGATTGGGCGCGCCTGCCCCACGACCTGCTGGACCGCATCGCCCAGCGCATCGTGCGCGAAGTGAAGGGCATCAACCGCGTGGTGTTCGACATCACCAGCAAGCCGCCCGCGACGATTGAATACGAGTGAGAAACCGCGAATGACACGAATGGACGCGAATACAACGCCTTGAACTTCATTCGCGCAAATTCGCGCTATTCGCGGTTCCAACTTTTTATTTGAGATTCCATAGTCAGACGCATCAAACCCACTAAACTTGCCTCATGATCCCGATCCTGACTGCCGAAGAAATGCGCACGCTGGAACGTCTGGCCATCGAGTCGGGCAGGGTGTCATCGCTGGAGCTTCAAGAGATGTCAGCGAAGGGGGCGGTGGCGCTGATTCCCGAGGGCGTGCGCGTGGATGTGGTGGCGGGGCCGGGGAACAATGGGGGCGACGCATTGGCTGTCGCGCGCTTGTTGAGCGAACGCTGGCAGGACGTGCGGGTGTGGGCCCTTTCACCCGATCCAGCGTGGACCGGAGATGCCGGGATTCAACACCAACAATGGCTCGCCGCTGGGGGCGAGGTCGGCTTCACCGACGACCCATCAGCGGAGCCGCGCCTGCGTGAATCCGCATGGTTCGTGGATGGCATGTTCGGTCTGAGCGCCAACCGCTCTTTGACAGGCGTCGCTAAAGCGTGGGCCGACCATTGGAAGTATCGCAAAGGCCACTGCGAGATCCTGGCCCTGGACCAACCATCCGGCCTTCACCCGGATGATCCGGACTGCTTGGAGAGCTACGCCACTCGCACCGCTTGCTTCGGCTACCGAAAGCTCTGCCACACCTTGATGCCTGCCCGCGCCGCCTGCGGCGAGATCACGGTGGTGGACTTGGGCATCATCTATTTCAATCCGGCGCCAAGAACGCACGGCATTGTTCCGCGGCATTGGCTGGTGAACAAGATCCAGCCGGGATCCCACCCATGGAATGCCCACAAAGGGGACAAGGGTCACGTGGTCATCCGCGCGGGAAGCCTTGGCATGAGCGGCGCCGCGGTACTGGCGGCCCTCGGCGCGCTGCGGGCTGGAGCGGGCCTGGTGACGGTGCTCACGGATGCCGACGTGCGCGCGGAAATCGCCTGCCAGGTACCCGAGGCCATGGTGCGTACCTGGGATGGTGTGATTCCAGAAAATACCGATGTATAGCTGGTGGGGCCAGGCGGAGTCACAGAAATCCCGGAGTGGAAAGGCCCACTGGTGTTGGATGCATCGGCTCTGAAGGACGGCGAAGGATCCATGTGGATGGCTCGGCCCGACACGATCATCACGCCCCACCCGGGTGAATTTTCCCGCCTGTTCCGCCTTCCGAAAGCCGCGACCACGCGGGCACGGCTGAACCAGTCCTGGTCCGTAGCAAAGGGACCCGGCGTGCTGCTGCTTAAAGGAGCGCAAAGCATCACGGCGGAAGATGGGTATCTCTACATCAACGATAGTGGGCATTGGGGCCTCGCTACGGGCGGCACCGGAGATTTTCTTGCAGGCATGGTGGCGGGCCTTCGGGCCCAGGTCCTCAGCCCCCGCGCGGCGACCATCAACGCCACCTGGCTCCATGGCAAGTCTGCGGACCGACTAGGTCCAGGTCCTTTGTTGCCGCGGGATCTGGCAGAAGAACTGCCAAAACTTCTTCGGGATCTGTACGCGGGGCGGCCCGCATGAGGACGCGGTATTTGAGCGACGATCTCGCCATGGAACACCTCGGCGAGGAACTGGCGAAGCTCACGCCAAGGGGTGGGACGTGGCTGCTTCGCGGGGAACTCGGAGCGGGCAAGACTACGTGGGCACGGGGATTCGTGATCGGGCTGGGAGGCAACGGTGATGACGTGGCCTCGCCCACCTATGCGGTGCTGCATCGCTACGAAACGCCGCGCGGAAAGGTATTTCATCTCGATCTCTATCGGCTGGGAGAGACGGGCATCTGGACATTGGGGCTGGAAGAACAGGTGATGGAAGATGATTTTCTGGTGGTGGAGTGGGCCGGAAGTAAAGGCCCCTGGCCCACGGGATGGGTTTCAACCCTGAGCCTGGAGACGAAAGATGAAGGCCGACTGGCGAAGTGGACAGTGCCTGACGACCCCCTACGGTCATGATGGAATTATGAATCTGGCCACGCTCCTCTCGCTCCTCGCATTTCTTGCACTGTTTGGTGTCGTGGTCGCCGTGTGGGTGGAAATACGGAAGCATCCCGATGAAGGTATCCACCTGGAATCTCTGAATCATCATTTTGATGAAGAGATCGCCCGGCAGCGCCGGGATATCCAATCGGACGTTGCCTCGCAGTTGGGGCCTCTCCAGCAGGGAATCGCGCAGCTCGCTAAAGATGTCGCCATCGGGCATGAATCCTCTATGGCTAGGCAGTCGGAGCAGCTTGGCAATCGATTCGAGGCGCTCAGTCTGGCTATTCAGCAGGCGCTCCGCGATGGGCGCATGGAACAAGGCGCACAGCTGCAGCAGGTCCAGGATCAGGTGCAGGTGCGGCTGGACAGCATCCAAAAAGGTAACGAAGCCAAACTGGAACAGATGCGGCAGACCGTGGACGAGAAGCTTCACGCCACGCTGGAACAGCGATTGGGCGAAAGCTTCAAGCTGGTTTCCGAAAGACTGGAGCAGGTGCAGCTAGGCCTTGGTGCCATGCAGAATCTCGCCAGCGACGTGGGTGGACTGAAACGTGCGCTGACGAATGTGAAGACGCGTGGCGTGCTGGGAGAAGCCCAACTTGGGGCGCTGCTGGAGCAGTTCCTGGCACCCTCTCAATATGCGACCAACGTGAAGGTTCGTCCGCGTTCCAACGAGATTGTGGAATACGCAGTGAAGTTACCCGGCCCCGAAGAGGGCAAGACTGTTTGGCTGCCCATCGATGCAAAATTTCCCCTTGAGGACTACCAGCGGCTTATGGAGGCCTACGAAATCGGGGACCTGGCAAGTGTCGAAGTATCCGCGCGGGCCTTGGAAAACCGCTTGCTGGGCCAGGCTCGCGACATCCGCAATAAATATGTGGCGCCGCCGGACACCACGGATTTCGCGCTGCTCTTCCTGCCCTTCGAGGGGCTCTATGCCGAAGCCCTGCGCCGGCCGGGACTCTTGGAAAAATTGCAACGGGATTGCAAGGTAACCATTGTCGGTCCGACTACACTGACGGCCTTCCTCAACAGCCTGCAGGTGGGGTTCAAGACCTTGGCCATCACTAAGCAAAGTGGCGAGGTTTGGCGCATCCTGAGCGCCATCAAGACTGAGTTCGGCAAGTTCGGCGTGGCGCTGGAAGCCCTGGACAAGAAGCTCGACGAGGCCAAAACCAAACTGGGTGACGTGAGCACCCGCAGCCGCCTGCTCTCAGGGAAGCTCACGAAAGTGGAGGCTCTTCCCGAGGCCGAGGTTCAAGCAACCCTGAGTGACGTGGATGACGAAGGCTGAACAGGGATCTCTGAAATTCTTTCGTTAAAAACGCGGGTAATAGGCGAAAATGGTTCCAGTTCATTCATTTTGGAATCTCAAGATGTCAATTCGCAGGGAACGTTCATGGACGGGCGACGTGATCGCCGTGGACCAGAACTATGTCCCCATGCAGGAAATGACCCGCCGCAAAGCCATACGCGCTGTGGCAGGAGGCAGGGCCTTTGTGCTGTTGCCCGCTACCTTTGAGCGGAATCTGGAGTTCAAGAGTGCCTTCGCGCTGGTGATTTTCCCCCATGCCTCGGCCTGTGCCGAATCCAAGCTTCTGATGGGCCGCCTGGAGCGCCGCGTCATGAAACGGGACCACCACACGTGCATGTACCAAGGTTGCTCCCACAAGGCCACCACCGTGGATCATGTGACTCCGCTCTGCCAGGGCGGCCAGACCACCTGGCAGAATCTCGTGGCCTGTTGCCTGACCTGCAATCAGAAAAAGGGCGGCCGCACGCCTGAGCAGGCGGGCATGATACTGAAAAAGATCCCAAAGGGACCGCGTGCGCACCTGTTCGAGCGCTTTGAAGAAATCATCAAAGAAGCTAGCGCGGCCTGAATGCTTGCGTTTTCAGGTGAAGTTCCCGCCACTCCTTGGCTGCGTCGCTGCGCAGTGTGATGCCGCCACCGGCCCAATAGGTCAGATGGCCATCGAAGATTTGCGCGGTTCGGATGGGTAGGGCCAGTTCAAAATCATCTCCGTGAATCCAGCCCAGGGCTCCACAATAAAACCCCCGTGGAGCGGCTTCAACGCTGGCGATATGGGCGCAGACAGCATATTTCGGGGCACCGGTGACGCTGCCTCCAGGAAGCATAGAACGGAGTATCTCCGCGAGCCCTACATCGGGCCGGACCTTGGCCTCCACGCGGCTCACGAGATGCTGCACGGTTGGATAGGCGTGCAGGGCCATGAGCTCTGAAACCCTCACGGACCCGATCTCTGCCACGCGGCCAAGGTCATTGCGCACAAGGTCCACGATCATGGTGTGTTCGGCCCGCTCTTTCGGGTCCAGGCACATGGCCTTGCCTGCGAGTTCATCCGCGGCGGCATTGCCCGTGCGGGGAGCGCTGCCCTTGATGGGTTCGGAGATGAGCGTGGTTCCAGACTTGCCAAGCACCCGTTCCATGCTGAGGCAGAGCATGGTCAGGCCATCTACACCAATGGGCAGGAAGGCGCCGTAGGGCGGGTCGGCGCGGCGGAAGCAGGAAAGGGCAAGGGTCGTAGTGTCGCCGGACCAGGCACCGTCAAACGGCACGCACAAATTCGCCACATAGAACTCGCCATCGAGGATTCGCGCGCGGATGGTTTCCACGGCGTCGTGATGGGTGGATTCACTCCACCTGGGGGTGAGGGTGCCAAGCTGAGGTCGCGCCAGGGCGCAGGCCTGGGCCAGACGTTTCTGGGCGTCATCAAGCGGTGGATCTCCCCAACTCCAGATTTCGGCGGTTCGGCCTTCGACACGAAGGGCCTGGGTCACGCCCCGCCAAGACAGGCCCACAGCGCCGGTCTCGGGATCCTGACACGGGAGCCCTGCTTCACTGCAGGCCAGTTCGTAGGAAAGCGCGCCGACCCATGGGTGGCATGGGTGGCCAGAAGCCACAGTTCGCTCCAGGATGTCGAAGGGCTGGCCCAATTCTTCACGGCCGTCCAGCGTGGTGATCCAACGATGCCCATTCCATCGGCTTTCCATGAGCGGGCCCCCGGGCAGGGTTAGCAGGTCGCCACCCCAGCCATTCCCGTGAAGCCAGGAGGCGCCATCCCGGAGTAATCCTTGGGCGCAGGCAGGCCAAGGGCGGGGCAGGGTGAGGGGCTGCCTATGGGAAGGGTTTAGGCGTTTGACAAGGTCCATGCTCCATCTTGCCCTGGCGCAACGGCTTTCAATGAGATTCGTAACGGCCCCTAATGCCGGTCCGCCATCGCAATGACAAAATTATTTTGTTCCAACGGCTAACGGCTAAAAAAATCACTTTCTGGAGTCGAAGGTTGAGGATAGCCTCGAAGGTCTCAGGAGGCTCCATGCCCACGATTGATATCAACTCCCAGCCCGGGAAAGATTTCACCGGTGATGTGCTCATCGTTCCCGTGTTCTCTGGCCGCGAGCGCCACCGCTTGCCCTTGGCCATCAGCAAAGTGG
>JANOLT010000354.1:0-4369 GCA_031419915.1 Holophagaceae bacterium | reverse complement strand
CCGCAACGCCGCAAAGCACTGCGGCATGCAGCTGATCGGCTAAGCCCACCACCGAGCTTGGCGCCATCCTCGCCAAACTCACATGGCTGGTTTCAAGCTTTTATGGCGTCGTTCTGCGGAGTATAGGGAATTCAAAAGCCTCATTTTGACGGTACGGGGTGCCACGGTCCCAATTCATGGGCCAGAAACAGGGTCGGCCAAGAGATCGGGGACGGGCCAGTGAGGCAATGCAAGGGCTTGGCATGGGTGGATTCCTGTTCCTGATTACAACCCGGCACCTACCTGGGTCAAGGAGAAGACGAAGCTTGCGCGACCCGCGATAGGCTTCCGCCTCAGGTCCAGGGCCCTGGGCCAGCCACCCGGCCGCAGGGCACCCGGCCCCTCAGTGGCAGCGGAAGCAGGAGGGAGTGGATCGCACCGAGATGCCCTTGGGTGCCGGGGTTGAAGTCGGGGTGGGGGTCGGAACGGGTCTCTCCATGGGGCAGGCCCGGGCCGGAATGTCCGACACCAGGAACGGTATCGGTCGCTCCTTTCGTTTCAGGAAGTAGGCGGGCACGGCCTTGGCCGCTCGTTCCGCCTCATCCTTGGAGGCATAATCCCCCAGGAAGAGCTGGTAGGCAGTCTTTCCACCCCGAAGCTGGATGGGCGCGATGAAGAGTTCGGGCTTGGCATCCGGGAAGGCCCCGGCGGCGTTCTTAAGGGTGAAGGGCAGGTTGGCGACCCCCAGCCGGATGGTCCAGCGGCGGGCCGGGAGGCCCTCGATATGCTTCCGGCTCAGTTCCAGGGCCCTGGGTATATCGCGCCGCAGGAAGGCCTCCACCCGCTCGGCGGCAGTGGAAGCGGAGGGGGTGGGTTTCGCCGGGGCTGCCACAGGAATCACGAGTGCGGGTTTCGTCATTGGGGGTGCTGGCGCAGGTGCGGCCGGGATTGGGGTGGGGCTCGGCGTGGGGTTCGCCATGGGGCGAGCTAACACCGTGGGGGGCGCCGGGCTCTGGACCGAGGGCCTGGGTGCGGACGGCGGGGCGGTCACGATGGGGGGTGTAACGGGCGAAGGCGGCGCCACCGCCTCCAGGGGAGGCGTGGACATGCCAGCCGAACGGGCGGAGGATCCTCCCCCCCAGGTGAAACCCAGGAGGAAGGAGGCCTGGATTTCCTGAAGCGCCTTGATGGGGAGAGAGAAGATGAAACGGGCTTCCACGCCCCAGATGAACGTGTTTCCGTGGCGCTCGATGAAGCCCAAGGAGGCATGGGCTGCGGTGGTGCTGGTGGTGGTCTGGGTGAGGGTCAAGGGGTCGACCTCCGGCACACGAAGGGTGCCCAGGCCCAGGCCCAGGTAGGGCCATAAGGGACTGGCTGAATCGTGGGAAAGACCGGAGAGGAGGGTGGCCGAGACTCCGCGGTGACGGAGCTTCACGCCCGGAAAGAGCGAACTCTCGGATTTGTACTGGAAGCCGTCAAAACTGAACCCGTAGCGCTGTCCCTCGAAGACCATGCCGCCCTGGGCGCCCAGGGGGACAGCGAACCCCACATTTCCCGGGGGAGTGAAGAAGAGGGTCCCCGCCCGGAGGCCCAGCCACTTGAAGCCGGGATCGCCTTCCGTGGCGGTGAGGCTCGTCGCGAGACCCATGCTAAGGCACACTGCCAGGACCGGCCCTAGGGCCTTTCGCTTGATTCTCATCCCCATCTCCAGGTAAGGAAATTTAAAGATTACCCCATGGGACGCCATCAGGCTATGGCCAGGGCCCTTACGCGGACATGAACTACGTTTTCGACTTCAAGGAGCGTGTGGGCCGCACTGTGGACCACCCGTACAAATTGAACGACTCTCCAGGCGTGGGACATCCACAGCAACGTAGTCTGAAGTCCGAAGCATGAGGCCAACTGAATCGTGCAACCGCAAAACCCGGTATCAGTACACGGCGTCCGCGCCGCCATCCACGGGTATCACGCAGCCGGTGGTCCAGGCGCTTTCGTCACTCAGAAGATGGGCGGCGAGGGCGGCGACTTCGACCTCAAGACCCAACCGTTTGAGCGGATTCACCTTGGAAAGCCGCGCCAGGTCCCCGTCCGGATCGTTTGATGACTTGAGCCGCGCATCCACCATGGCGGTGTGGATGGGACCGAGCGCGATGGCGTTGCAGCGGATTTTTCGGGGCGCCCATTCCAGAGCCAGCACTTTCGCCAGCATGTGGACGCCTGCTTTTGAAATGCTGTAGGCGGCGCTGTCGGGGATGGCGCGAAGCCCGATGTTGGAGCCCGTGAACACAACGCTGGCGCCATCCTTCAGCTTTGACCCCAGGTGATGGCACATCAGCCACGGCCCACGAAGATTGGCGGCCATCATCTGATCGAAGGTAGAAATGGCCGACGATTCCACGCTGCCTTTCAGGAACTGCCCCGCGTTGAGGAACATGCCGTCCAGTTCAGGGCACTGCGCCGCGAAGGCCGCCACGGCTTCATCGTTGGAGTGATCAAGCGCCACGCAGAGGGCGTTTGGCAGCGTCTCTTTCAACGCATCTATGCGTCGCCCCACAAGCACCAGTTCCGAACCCCGTTCGGCGAACATCCGCGCCGCAGCGCGCCCAATGCCGCTCCCAGCGCCGGTGACGAGGATGCGCTTGCCGTTTAATGAACTCACTCGTTTTCCTTCTCCGGAATCTTCAGGCTGCTGGGAATGATGACGCCGCCGCTGACGGCCCAGGTGAGCGCCTGATCGGGGCGGATCTGCACGGGACGGACCTTGGAAGCATCCACCATCACCACATAGCCCGACGTGGGATTAGGAGCGGTGGCGATGTACACGGCGATCATGCGCTCACCGCCTTCCATGACCCAGGAACAGTCGCGGTGGGCCACGAAACCCAAGGTGTAGGAGCCGGGATGGGGCCATTCCACCAGCACCACTTCCTTGAACCCGCCGCCGCCATTCTGTCCCTGGCCACTCTGGATGGCGTTGATGAGTTGCTTGGTGGCACCGTAAACGCCCTTCACGACCGGCACACGGAGCATCAGTTCATCCAACCACAGCAGCAGTTGCCGGCCCACGAAATTCCCAACCAAAGCGCCCACCAGCATGAGCAGCAATATCGTGGCGATGGCGGAGAAAAAGGCCAGCGTCCAATAGCCGGGCTCGGGCAGGTTCAGGGCCGTGTAAACGAGCACCAGTGGCCCTCTGAAGATGCCGATGAGGGCGCCGAAGATCCAGTTCAGGATCCAAAGGGTCACCACCAGCGGAAGCAAGGTGAACAGGCCTGCAAGGAGATATCGGCGAATCACTGGTTGTTGCCCCCATCGCCGCCATCGCCGCGTTCGCCGCGATGATTCGCGGGAATATCATCGTGCTTGGCGGGTTCTAGATTACCCGTGAGCTTGCCTGTGCTGTTGAAAAGCCGCTCCCCCACCGCGTCATAGAAATCCTTGAAATACACCGCGGCGCTCCAGATGGCGAGCACAACGGCGATCCACAGCAGGATCATGCCCATGCCCATGATGAAGGCATAGGGCCGGTTGAGCTGGATGAAGAAATTGAAGATCTCGCGGTGGGTCAACGTGTACAGGAAAGGATCGAGCTTCGGCCCAAGCATCAGGCATGAAATGGCCGCCACCTGGGCGCCGAGTTTCCACTTGCCCACCGTGCCCGCGGCGATGGTGACGCCCTCTTCCGATGCGATGCCCCGCAGGCCCGTTATGGCGAATTCCCGCGCCAGGATGATGAAGGCCATCCAGGCGGGGGCCAGGTTCAGCTCCACCAGGCTCATGAGCGCACCCGCGATCAGCAGCTTGTCCGCCAGCGGATCCAGGAGCTTGCCCAGCACCGTGACTTCGTTCCACCGCCGCGCCAGGTAGCCGTCCAACCAATCCGTAAGCGACGCGATCCAAAACAGTGTGACGCCGATGATCAAATGATTCTGCACACGAGTCATCAGGACCACGACCAGGATCGGGACCATGAGAATGCGGGCGAAAGTGATGTAGTTCGGAACGTTCATGGGAGGTGGGCGCTTAGCGCTTGGCCTTAGGTATGGTGAACCTCCAGCCTAATGCCGATTGGGCCGAATGCCCACCGCTCCCCTTTCTCCTATCCTTAGTTCCATGGACGACCAATCTTTCAAAGAATGGCTGCGGGCCGAGGCCCTGAACTTGGGCTTTGCCCGGGTGGGCTTTGCATCCTGCGAACCCTTCGAGTCCGAACGGGGGCATCTCCGAACCTGGTTTTCCGAAGGCCGCGCCACCCACCTGCCCTACCTTGATGCGGATGTCCTGGTGGATCCGCAGCGAGTCATGGAGGGCGCGAAGACCGCGCTGGTGGGGTTTTTCCCTTACGCGCGTCCCGACGCGATTCCAGGATCTTCACTCGGCAGCCTGAAGC
>JANOLT010000353.1:0-6814 GCA_031419915.1 Holophagaceae bacterium | reverse complement strand
GAAGATCGTCCCGGTGTAGTGGCCCTTCCTCACGTAAGCGAGGAAGTTCTCCACCGTACGCGGAGCCGCGCTGGGCTCCAGTTCCAGCACCATGACGCCATAGTTGGTGGCCAAGCGCACACGGGGTTTGGCAGGGAGCGGGGCAGGAACCTGTGCGAAGAGTGGCAACACGCAAGCGAAAAGGGCTAAGAGGATAATTCGATGGAACAGCGATTTCATGGGATCTCCGGAACAACCTGATTCCCGATTATCAACGATCACGAGCTGCAGAATCCTCTTCATCCGGTTTATCTCTGTTTAAGCTTGTTCCGGTAGAGAGACAACTTAGCCTCGTGGCCATCAACTCGCTTAAGATTTCATAATGCTGGCTCTCGATTATCCCACCTGGTTCCTGGCGCTGATGATCGCGCCTTTCGGCTTGGCGGCCGGTTCCTTCGCCAATGTTCTGATATATCGGCTGCCACTCGAAGAACCCGAAGATCGCAACGTGGTGACCAAGAGTAGCCATTGCCCCAACTGCAAAGCCAAGATCAAACCGTGGCAAAACATTCCGCTTTTCGCCTGGCTCATGCTGCGGGGCAAGTGCGCCGCTTGCGGCTGGAAAATTCCTGGCCGCTATCCGCTGGTGGAACTTTTAGGTGGCCTGATTTTCGCCGCGTCGGTCTACGTGTTTCCTGTGGGATCGCTGATCTGGTTCAAGGGGCTGCTCTGTGCCTTCGCGCTGCTGGTGCTGTTCTTCACGGATTACACGGAATTTTTCCTGCCTGATGTGCTCCAGTTTCCATTGATGGCCATTGGCGTGCTGTTCACGCTGCCGCAGATTTTTTGGCCCAATGAAACGGTGTCTGTTCTTATCGGGGACCACCATTTTCTGCGGGCGGATCTCTTCCACAACGGACTTCAGATGTCACCGCTCTGGTCCCTGTTCGGCGAAGCCGTAACTTGGAAAAGCAGTCTCATCGGCCTGGTGGCCGGTTATGGGGGGCCGACGGCCATCAACGCGATCTACAAGCTCATCCGCAAGACCGACGGCCTGGGCATGGGCGATTTCAAAATGCTCGCGTGGCTGGGCGCCTTCTGGGGCTGGGCCCCCATGCTGGGCATTTTCTTCGGCGGCGCACTATTGCTTACCACCTTCGCGCTGCCCGGCCTCATCACCCGTCGACTGAAGGGCCAAAGCATGCTGCCCTTCGGATGTTTTTTGGCGCTGGCGACGTTCCCGGTCGTGTTTTATGGTCCGGCGATATGGACTTGGTATTTGGGGACGATGGTGAAGTGAGGTGGGCCGATCCCAATCGACAATCGCAAATCAGCAATCGAAAATTATCAGGACTGACTCAACTCCATCAACACACCGCCCGTTTCGCTGGGATGGACGAAGGCCACGCGGCAGCCGTGGGCGCCGCTTCGCGGGGCTTCATCAATCATGCGGACGCCCTTGGCCACGAGCATTTTTACAGCGGCTTCGATATCATCCACTTCTAAGCAGACATGGTGGATGCCGGGGCCGCGCTTGGTGATGAACTTGCCGATGGGGCCATCAGCATCGGTGCTCTCCAGGAATTCCAGGCTGGATTCGCCCACCGGAAAAAAAGCGGTCTTCACTTTTTGTTCAGGCACGGCTTCCATATGATCGGCCTCCATATCGAAGAGCCGCGCCATGCAGGCCATGGCCTCAGTGAGCCCGTTGGTGGCGATGCCCAGGTGGTTGATGCGCAGCAGTTTCATGGAACGCTCCTACCTTCTATTCTAGTTGGATGAGCCTCTCCACACCCGAGTACTGGCAGAAGGTTTACGACGAGGAGCCCCGGCCCGGGTGGGACATGGACGGCCCTTCGCCCGTGCTGGCGGAGCTTCTGGAAGCGGCGGCGTCACGGAGCATCTCCCTGAGTGGCGAACTCGCGGTGCCGGGCTGCGGATTTGGCCATGACGCGGCGGAGCTGGCGCGGCGGGGCTTCCGGGTCACGGCTTTCGATTTCGCTACCGCCGCCATCGAAGGCGCCCGAGGCCGCTACGGTAGTGCCGTGGCCTGGAGGCAGGAAGATTGGTTCATCACGCAGGAAGGGCCCTTCGATTTAATCTTCGACCACACCTGTTTCGTGGCCATGGATCCGGCGCGGCGCGGGGAGTACCTGGACATTTGCGCCAATCGCCTGAAGCCCTCGGGGCTCTGGCTGGCCGTCCTCTTCGACGATACGAACGATCGCCCGGGCCCGCCCTTCCAAATCCCCATGGATGAGGCCCGGAGCCTCGCTGAGGCGCGCTTTGAGGTGCTCCATCTCCAACGCGCGGCGCAGAGCCATCCCCGGCGGGCGGGGCGGGAATTCCTGGTCATCGGGCGGAAGAAATAGCTCAGCGCGGCGGCGGGATCACGTACCAGAGCACCGCGAAGAAATGACATGCGCTTCCGGCCACCACGCACAGGTGCCAGATGGCGTGATGAAAGCGCAGCCTGTGCCACGCGTAAAACCCGGCACCGAGCGTGTAGCAAAGGCCGCCACCGAAGAGCCACGCCAATCCGCCGGGCGGAAGGGTTCGCCATAGGGGCACGATGGCGATGACCATGATCCAGCCCATGAGCAGGTAGATGGTGAGGCTCAGGAATTCCATGCGGTGAATAAAGATGGACTTGAACGTGATGCCCAGGGCCGCGAGGCCCCACACGAGCCCGAACAGCGTCCAGCCCCAGGCGCCCCGCAGGGTGCCCAGGCAGAAGGGCGTGTAGGTCCCGGCGATGAGCAGAAAAATGGCGCTGTGGTCCAACACCTTGAAGACGACCTTCACTCGTGGGCCGCGGAAAGAATGGTAGAGCGTGGACATGGTGTAGAGCACCACCAGCATCGCTCCAAAGATGCTGCCACCCACGATGTGGCGCGCCGTGCCGCGCAGGCTGGCAAATACCACCAGCAGCACCAGGGCTGCCACCGCCAGGGCCGCGCCAATGCCGTGGGTGATGCTGTTGGCGAGTTCCAGCTTGGTCTGTTCGGACAAGCCTCTGCGGGGCGGCGGCTCGATTGCATTCTCCACGGAAACTCCAAGGTTCAATCCAGGATGGCAGATGATGCGGCCCGCTTAGAGCTTGTCCGTAAATCAGATCCGGCCGCGCGGGGGTTTTTAAAGACACGCTTCAGGCCCAGGTACCGGGAATCCTGATGGGGCCAGGTGGGACACGGTACCAATGGAATCCCGCCACTAGATTCTCGGCGGTGGAGGGTTCCGGCCTTTCCTGGCACCCGAGACTCCAGCCCATCCAGCCGATGATTTCATCCGTGCCAATATCGCGTTGATGAAGGGCCTCCAAACCCAGTGCCCCGGCGCGTTTGCCCAAACGGGATCCATCGGGCGCCGTGACCAGGCCCAGGTGGGCGTAGGCCGGGCGCGGGATTGAAAGGGCTTCCTGCAATCGGATTTGCGTGGCCGTGACGTAGCGAAGATCCATGCCCCGAACAATCTCCGTGACCCCTTGAAATCCGTCGTCCACCACCACCGCCAAGTGATAGGCGAACAGGCCATCACGGCGAAAGAGCAGCGGATCACCGGTGAGCGTCGAGGGGTCATCGTGTTGAGGACCCAGGGCTGTATCCATCCATTCCACCGCTCCTCCCGGTAAACGAAGTCGCAGCGCGGCTTCAAAGCCATCCCAGGGCCGAGGACGACAAAGATTCGGATAGGGCCGCAAGCCATCCTCGCCATGAGGCGCTGAAGCAAGCATCTGCAAGTCCTTGCGGGTGCAATGGCAGGGATAAAGGCGATTCAAATCATGCAAGGTGTCGAGGGCCGCTCGGTAGGCATCGCTACGATCCGATTGCCAGATCACCGGCAGGTCGCTTTCCAGACCCAGCGCCGCGAGATCCCGCAGCTGCTGATCGCCGAACTCTCGGCGGCATCGCGGCCCGTCCACGTCCTCCATTCGGATGATCCAGCGTCCACCCTTGGATCGAGCGGAAAGCCAGGAAGCCAGCGCCGTGCGCAGGTTCCCCAAGTGCAGGGTGCCCGTGGGCGAAGGCGCGAAGCGGCCGATGGTCATGGCTTCCAGGATACGGGAGCCGCACTCTTAGGGAACGGCCCGCACCACCGGGGGATGCTGGGCAGGATTCCGTCAATGAGACACGCCACGCTGGTGCCTTTGGGGATGCAACTGGCCGATCAGGAAATCCAACCCCACGCCCAACTGTCCCTTACCAACCCAGGAGATAAGCGAAAATCAACGGCACCACGATGGTCGCGTCGCTTTCGATGATGAATTTTGGTGTATCCACGCCCAGCTTGCCCCAGGTGATTTTCTCATTGGGGACGGCGCCGCTGTAGGAACCGTAGCTGGTGGTGCTGTCGCTGATCTGGCAGAAGTAGCCCCATAGGCGGGCCTCCCGTTCCAGATCCTGATGGAGCATGGGCACAATGCAGATAGGAAAATCTCCCGAGATGCCGCCGCCGATCTGGAACATGCCGAGGGGCTTTTCCTTCGTGGTTTCGGTGTAGAACTCCGCCAGCCAAGTCATATATTCGATGCCCGTGCGGACGGTGTGGACGTTTTTGACATCTTTACGGATCACGGCGGCGGCGAACATGTTGCCAAGGGTGGAATCCTCCCACCCCGGGACCACGATGGGCAGATTCTTTTCGCAGGCGGCCAGCATCCAGCTGTTTTTAGGATCGATCTGGTAGTGCTCCTTCAGGGCACCGCTGCGGATCAGCCGATAGAAGAACTCATGCGGGAAGTAGTGCTCACCGCGCGCGTCCGCGCCGGTCCATTCCGCGAGCATCGCTTTTTCGATGCGGCGCATGGCCTCCATTTCGGGGATGCAGGTGTCCGTCACGCGGTTCATGTGGCGAGCCAGCAGCGACAGCTCATCGGCAGGCGTGAGATCGCGGTAGTGGGGCACGCGCTCGTAGAAGTCGTGGGCCACCAGGTTGAAGATGTCCTCTTCCAGATTGGCACCGGTGCAGGTGATGAGGTGCACCATGTCCCGGCGGATCATCTCGGCTAGAGAAAGCCCGATCTCCGCCGTACTCATGGCCCCCCCGATGGTGACCATCATCCGGCCGCCGGAATCGAGAAATACCCCATAGCCCTGGGCCGCATCCACCAATGCTGCCGCATTGAAGTGGCGGTAGTGGTGTTTCACAAAGCTCCCGACGGGACCTAGTGGGGACATTCAAACCTCCATAACTTCCCATTGTGCCATCTGAACCCGGGGATGCCAGAAAGTAAGGAAACGCCCCGATGAGGGTTCCCGTCTCCAAGAGCGCAAAGCGCGAT
Source organism: Holophagaceae bacterium (assembly GCA_031419915.1). GTDB lineage: Bacteria > Acidobacteriota > Holophagae > Holophagales > Holophagaceae > JANXPB01. The sequence continues at coordinate 1,554 of JANOLT010000353.1, read as the reverse complement.
TGGGAGCACGCACTGCGTGCGATAGACGGGAGGGCGTGGAGGGACCCATCTCCACGAGCCAGAGGCGAGTGGGACCAAGCTCCAGTGGAGCTTGGGATCGATGGGAGCTACCGAGGCTCCTTTGAAAAAGGAAACGCCCCGAGGAGGGTTCCCGTCTCCAAGAGCGCAAAGCGCGATTGGGAGGGCGCATGCGCCCGTTAGACGGGAGGGCGCAGCCCCTGCCGAGGCACCTTTGAAAAAGGAAACGCCCCGAGGTAGGGGCGTTTCGTGAGGGGACGTTGGTGGGATACGTTGGAGGGGATTCAAAAGCGGGAGTCCCCACTCGGGGGGCTGGTTTCTTTAGGTGGGGTGAGAAGTGGCGGGAAGCCCCGAAGGGCACCTCAACACCAAGGATACGCTCTGGGGCGGGGAAGTTCCAGACTTCTCACTTCGCGACTTACTTCACCACAGGCAGTTCAAAGAGTTTTGGGTCCACCACAGCCGGGGCCCAATGATCGAAGTGCAGCTCGGCCGACGCTCCCCTGGGTTCGACAAGGTCCATGCGAATGAGTACCGAAGCGCCCCGCTGGGACTGGGGCACAGCGAATACGGCGGTCTTGGCGAGCTTTCCGCTGGGAAGAAAGAACTCGGCTTTGAGCGGCCGGGTCGCATTCTTGGTCACCCAAAGACTCGCAGTGCGGAAACTGGTGGAGGGCCGCTTAGCCGCCAGTGCCAGTCGCCAGCAGGGCGCCCCATCGAGGACATCGTCCGTTTTTTCCTTCACCGAATAATCCGCGGCGAAGCGCGTCCGGGCGATGTCTCCACCGGCCGCGGGGCCCAGCAGCCTTTGCTGCGGCGTGACCTTGATGGGCCGCTTGGTGCCCGGGAGCAGCAGCCACATGGCATCGCCGAGAACCAGCACGGCGCGGCCCTTTTCTTTTTCGGAAAGACCCTCCACGCGGGCATCGCCATTTTCGCGGGCCGTGACCTTCCAATGCTGGGAGGCCTTGGCGCTCTTCAATTCGATCTCGACGGTGAAGGAAGGCCAAGGATGGCGCAGCTTGTCCACTTGGGTGAGCAGGTCATCGCTGCTTTGGGCCACAAGCGGAGCGCAGCACAACAGAAAGGGAAGGACGCGCATCAGGCGCGGCCGTAGTTGTCTTGAATCCGCTCGATGTCGGCTTCGTCAAAGGTGCCCAGGCTGATTTCCAACACGCGGACGGAATGCGGTGTCGAAGCTTCGCAACTCAGACGATGGGTGCTACCGGTGGGGAGCCAGATCTCCTGGCCGACGCCGGGTGTCAGCGTTTCACCATCCCGCTCCACCACAACGCCCTCATCCAGAGCCACCCAGAGTTCTCCGCGATGGCTGTGTCGTTGCAGGCTCAGGCGCTGCCCGGGCGCACAGGTGAGAATTTTAACCGTGCAGGGCGTGTTCAAAACAAACTGATCGAAAGAGCCCCAAGGCTTGTCAACGTGGAGAGAGGTTGGTTTGTCCATGACCATCAAGATTACCTGGGCAGAAGACTATGGGCTATGGGCAATGGGCTGTGGGCTGTGGGCTGTGGGACAAGC
>JANOLT010000352.1:0-4049 GCA_031419915.1 Holophagaceae bacterium | reverse complement strand
GGAAATTCTCAAGCTGCTGGCCTCAGGCGGTACGGGCGAGACAAAGCGGGTGGTGTGAAGGAACGTCGAGATCTGCGAATGACTCTCGCCACCATCGCTATGACCCAATTATTTTGCCGCAACGGCCTATGGGAAAGTGTAGATCGTGGATCATTTCACGGGTGTGCCCTGATGTTCAGCTTCCCTCGAAGCCCCGTTTCGCAAAGCGGTTGAGTTTTTCATCCACATCCCGCATCTCGAGTGCCCGCACTACGTAGCGGCCGATGGGATCGGCCTCCAGGTTCACTGAATCGCCTGGCTTCATGGTGACGAGGGCCGTGCGTTTTACTGTCTCGGGAATGAGCGCCACAGTGAACCAGTCACGGCCGCAGTCCACCACCGTGAGCGAGATGCCATCCACTGCGATGCTTCCCTTCGGCGCGGTCATGGGCGCGAAAAAAGAAGGCATTGAGAATCGCCACAGCCCTTCGCCAACAGGCCGCTCCAGAAGTGCGCCAAGGCCATCGATGTGGCCGCTGACGAGATGCCCATCCAATGGATCGCCCACCTGGAGGCTCGGTTCCAGATGCAGCGTGGAGCCAATGGCCAGGCGGCCCAGCGTGGTCTTGGCGAGCGTTTCCTCGCTCAGCTCTGTTTCCCAGGCCCGGTCATCGCGAAGCACCGATGTCAGGCAGGCTCCGTTCACGGCGATGCTCGCGCCGAGTTCTGCGCGATCCAGCAGGGCCTTGGGAGCCGCGATGCGCAACCGCACGCCGCCGCCGCGGGGGCTGCGGGATTCCAAGGTGCCAAGGTGTCGGATCAGACCGGTGAACATGTTTCGCTACGCTTTCAAATCCCCGTTTTGCAGTGCGCTTTTCCGCGCGCCATAGATGAAGTAGATGACCAGGCCGATGGCCAGCCAGATCCCGAAGCGGGCCCAGGTCAGCCAGGGCAAGCCAAGGGCGAACCAGACACAGCCGACCACTCCGGCGGGGGCGAGCACCCAGATGGCGGGCATCAGGAATTTGCGCGGGGTTTCGGGACGGCGGTAGCGCAGGACCATCACCGCGATGCAGACGACCGCGAAGGCGAAGAGGGTCCCGATGTTGGTAAGCTCCACGACTTCATCAATGTTCAGCAAGGCCGCAGGAATGGCTACGATGAAGCCCGTGAGGAGCGTCGCGTTGGAAGGTGTCTTGAATTTCGGGTGGATCTTGCCGAACCAAGGACCAAGCAGCCCATCGCGGCTCATGGACATGAAGATTCGCGGCTGGCCCACCTGGTAGACCAGCAGCGCGGCTGTGGTTGCGATGACCGCGCCGAAACTGATGACCGCGGCGATGGTCGCCATTTTGTGCTCGGTGAAGATGTAGGACAGCGGATCGGCGATGCCGCCCAGCTTGGTGTAATGCACCATCCCAGTCGTCACGAGGGCCACGGCTGCGTAGATCAAGGTGCAAATGCCGAGGGACCATAGGATGCCCCGCGGCAGATCCCGGCCTGGATTCCGGCATTCTTCGGCCGTGGTGCTCACCGCGTCGAATCCGATGAAGGCGAAGAAGATGATGGCCGACCCCGCCTGGATGCCCTTGAGTCCGTGCGGCACGAAAGGCTGCCAGTTGGATGGGGAGATGAACTGGATGCCGAGGCCCACCACCGCCAGCAGGATGACCACCTTGATGACCACCATGATGCTGTTGGCGCGGGCGCTTTCCTTGATGCCGATATAGCAGAGCCAAGTGATGAGCACTGTGATGATCACCGCCAGCAGGTTGATGGTGATGGGGAAGCCGCCGACCGTGGGAGCGTTTTTGAGCACCTCCCAGTTGGCAAAGGTATCAGCGCCATTGGCGAGTCCGGCTTTGGCGTCCGCGATCACATGCAATTTCTCGGAAAGGCCAAGCTTTTCCACGCCCGCACCCAGTTTCAGCGCCGTGCGGGGATCCATGGCCAACCAGCCAGGAATGGTTACGTGGAAGACGTTCGAAAGGAAACTGCGCGCGTAATCGCCCCATGAAATGGCCACGGCCACGTTGGACACCGCATATTCCAGCAGCAGGTCCCAGCCGATGATCCAGGCCATCAGTTCGCCCAAGGTCGCGTAGGTGTAGGTGTAGGCCGAGCCAGAGACCGGGATCATGGAGGCCAGCTCTGCATAGGCCAGGGCCGTGAATCCGCAGATCAGGGCCACCAGAAGGATGCTCAACACCAGGCTGGGGCCCGCGGGGTAGCGGCCATCGGCCATGTTGCCGGCTGCCGCGGTACCGATGGTCGAAAAAATGCCCGCGCCGATGATGGCGCCGATTCCGAACATCGCCAGATCAAAGGCACCGAGATGTTTTTTGAGCTGGCGTCCGGGTTCTTCAGCTGTGGCCTTTAGTTGTTCAATGGATTTCGTGCGGAAAAAATTCATGCGGGTCTTTCCTGGATTTGAAACGTTTCAAGGGGAAACAATTAGGGTATCAGGTGGGCGGTGGGCGGTAGGCTGTAGGTGATTTAGACGCGCCCACCGCCCACTGCCCACAGCCAAGCCCATGTTCCTCTGGAAAGACCGCCGACTCCGCTTGAACCTGACCCGCCTGGGTATTCAGTACCTGGTGGCGATATTCCTTGTGGGTGCTTTTTCGGTGAATACCGGAAACAACCTGCTCTACGTGATCTTTTCGCTGATGCTCGGGCTTTTCCTGGTTTCGGGCTGGGTAAGTCGCGCCGCGCTCAGGGGCGTGAGCCTGGCTTCTCTGGAAGAGGGCAATCTCTTTGCAAGAGTGCGGGGCGGCCTGCGCGTAAGACTCAAGGACAAAGCGCCAACGCGTATCAGGGCACTAGAAGTGCACTTGGACATGGAAGGCGGCCGGGCGGAACCGGGCTTTCTCGCCGGTGGCGATCAGGCCGGTGGCGAGGCGCTGCTGGTGCTTCATGCGCGATGCGAAATGCGTGGCTGGACCAAAATCCGCAGCCTGGAAATCCGCACCAGCTATCCCTTTGGTTTTATCGAAAAGACCTATCGCTTTGCCCTCGATCAAAACATTCTCGTACTGCCTCATCCCCGCACCAACATCCTGCCGCCGCGCGCCCCGAAGGGGGAGATCCACCACAACATTCCCGTGGCTGGCGAGAGCAGCCCCGAGGGATCTCGGCCTCTGCGGCAGGGAGATGCCCTCAGCCGCGTGCATTGGAAGCGCACGGCCCAACGGGGACACCCCTGGGTTCGGACCTTTGAGGGCGAACAGCCCGAAGGGTTGCACCTCCGGTTGGAATTAAAGGATTGGGCGCCCGGTCGGCCTTTTGAACGGGAATTGGAAAGGCTTTCCGGCGCCATCCTGCAAGCCAGGCTCCAGAAACGGGATGTGAGTCTTGAGATTTTCAGCGAGAAGGCTCGCCGCGAGGCCTTCGGTCATACCGCCTGCTGGCGGGCCCTGGCCATTGCCGAGCCCGAGGGCACCGCAAATCCCACCCCTGTCCTCGACACTTCTGGTTCACTTATCGTCCCGCTTCATGGAGGTGCCCATGCCTTTTGAAAATGCAGATGCCTTGGAATGGACACCGTTGCTGGAAGCCGCCTGGGCAGCCAGGGGACGGGCCCACGCGCCCTACTCGGGTTTTCGGGTGGGGGCCGCGCTCCGCCGCAAGGGCGGGGAAGTGGTGGGCGGGTGCAATGTGGAGAATGCAAGTTACCCGATGTGTACCTGTGCCGAGCGCACGGCCGTTTGCGCTGCCGTGGCGGCCGGAATGAAGGAAGGTGAACTGGAAGCGCTCGTGGTGGTGACCGGAGCCGATACCCTGACGCCCCCCTGCGGGGCCTGCCGCCAGGTTCTCGTGGAGTTTGGGGTTGATCTGCCCATCCTGCTCGACAATGGGCGCCAAAAGGCCCTGCACCACCTGAAAGACCTGCTGCCCGATGCCTTCACAGGTCGAAACTTAGGGGGCGTTGCAAAATAACCAGTGCTCTTCTGGTTATTTTGTTACGCCCCCTTATGTCGGCCGCAGGCCGACGCGATGGCTGATGCTCCGTGGCCAGGCCGACGCGATGGTTGCTGCTCCGTGGCAAGGCCGAAGCGGTGGCTGATGCT
>JANOLT010000351.1:0-2939 GCA_031419915.1 Holophagaceae bacterium | reverse complement strand
GGCCAAGCCTGCGGCGCCTGCACCCAAGCCTGTGACCAAGCCCGCCGGGTCCAAGAAAAACGGATAAGCCCCCTAAGCTTTTCCGGTTGAACCATAACCACCAGCGCCGCGATGGGTATCCCCCAGGGCGGCGCTGGTCGTTTCAAGATTCCATTCAAAGGATGCTACCGGAGCGACCAATAGCTGCGCGATGCGTTCGCCCCGGTGCAGCTCGAAGGCTGTCTCGCCATGGTTCACAAGCACCACCGCCACCTCGCCACGGTAGTCGGAATCTATGGTGCCCGGCGCGTTGAGCACCGTCACGCCATGGCGCAAAGCCAGGCCCGAGCGCGGTCTTACCTGACCTTCAAACCCTTCGGGGATGGCCATCACCAGGCCCGTGGGCACCAGCCGTCGCTGGCCGGGCTCCAGGCTCCAGGTTTCAGTTTCAGGAATTGCCGCACGCAGATCCATCCCCGCGGCGTGGGGGGTCGCGTAGGTCGGCAGTTCCAGGCCGATCGCATGAGCAAGCTGATGGACGGAAATCTGCATCACTTCACCAATTGGCCGCACGCGGCATTGACATCCCGGCCCCGGGATCGCCGTACCGTGACAAAGCACCCATAGCTTTTCAGGCGATCCGAGAAGGCCTGGATGCGGGCTTCGGTGGGCTCATGAAAATCGCTCGCACTGTGCTCGTTCATGGGAATCAAGTTCAGGTTATGACCCCTACTCAGGGTGCCGAGCCAAGTTATGAGTCGATCGGCATCCTCGTCGGTGTCATTCTCTCCGGCCAGCAGCACGTATTCAAACGTGAATTTCTCGTTGGGTCGCAGGCCCCACGCATCCAAGGATTCCCTCAAGCGCGCCAGGTCCCAGACCCTGTTAACGGGCATCGTTCGGCTTCGCGCGGCGTCGCTGGTGGCGTTCAAACTCAGCGCCAGCAAGGGACGCGGTTTCAATCCCGCCAGTTTCTCGATCCCGGTTACGAGACCCGAAGTGCTGACTGTGATGCGGCGAGCAGGAATGTTCAAGCCTGCGGGATGCGTGAGGACACGGATCGCGCGGTGTAGGTGGTCGAGGTTGTGCAGGGGTTCGCCCATGCCCATGAAGACCAGTGTGAGCCGGGATGATGTCCCTGGGCCAAAGGCCGACATCACTGAAAGCACCTGCCCTACGATTTCGCCGGCGCTTAGATTGCGTTGGATACCCATGGCGCCCGTGGCGCAAAAGGTGCAGCCCATGGCGCAGCCCACCTGGCTACTGATGCACATCGTGACCCGTGCATTTTTAACCCGCCTTGGCATGTGAACCGACTCGATGCGGAGGCCATCGGAGAGTTTGAGCGCCAGCTTGGCGGAACCATCTGCAGAGGCGATGGATTCATCAATTCCGGGCAGGCTCATGTCCGCTATGGATTCAATGAATGCGCGGTTTTCCTTGCCCAGTCTGGGTGCGCTTTCCACCCAGGTCCAAGGCCTTTGCAGGAGCGAAAAAAGATGGGCGGCGTCGCCAGGGCAACCCAATGATTTCAGTTCATCAGGCAGCAGCCCGAATGCCGAAGGACGCCCCGCCTTTTCAGGGGCCGGAGCGTCCCAGGGCATCATGGCATTTTGGTTCATCGCGCCTCGGTCTTACTTGATGCCCAACAGCTCCACATCAAAGCAGAGTGTGGCGTTGGGAGGAATGACGCCACCGGCGCCGCGGCTGCCGTAGCCCAAGGCGCTCGGGATGATAAGGGTGCGTTTGCCGCCTACCTTCATGGAGCCCACGCCCTCGTCCCAGCCCTTGATGACCTGGCCTACGCCAATAGTGAATTCGAAAGGCTGCCCACGATCCACGGAGGAATCAAATTTGGCGCCCTTGGCTTTGCCGTCCCACAGCCAGCCGGTGTAATGCATGACGCAAGTCTTGCCTGTCACCGGCGATGCGCCGTTGCCTTCGACTGTGTCTGTGTACTGAAGGCCGCTTGCGGTGGTGATCATCTTGTTCTCCTTGGTGGGGGCGGGGGCTTTCTGGGCTTTGTCGGCCATAGGGCCGTCCACAGGCGAAGCGCCGAGATTGAGGGCCAAAGTGGCGGCCAGAAGGGTGCGAAACAGCATGGGAACTCCTGTCAGGGTTAAGTCTCCAGTGTACCTTGGCGTCTTGGCGGTGAATTATTCTTTTCGAATGCAACTCCGTATGAATCAGCGATTGGGAATGGCGGTGCGCAGGCCCTTCGCCATGCGATTCCAGGTGTTGATGCGAAGATTCTTTTTATGGATCCATCTGCTGCTTTCACCTTCCGCTTCCGCTTCCGCATCGCGGTGCTGATAACGCTCACTGCGGGTGTGATCGTGTTGGCTCTCCTGCTCCCGCGAATTGCGCAGCCTGCGGCCTACCACGCTTTCGCGGACCAGCGGACGATGTTCGGCATTCCGAATTTCTGGAACGTGATCTCCAATGCCGCATTCATTCCAGTCGGACTGGCGGCGCTGTGGGTGATGCTTCGGAATCCTAAACCGCGCTTCGGGGTCCCTTTCGAACAATGGGCTTACATCGTCGCATTCAGCGGTGTGCTGCTGGTGGGGTTGGGATCGGGCTATTACCACCTGCATCCCGATAACCGCACGCTCTTCTGGGATCGCCTGCCCATGACGCTCGTGTTCATGGCGCTGCTGGCGGCGGTGATCACGGAGCGCATTCACGCGAAGATTGGTGCGCTGTTGTTGATGCCCTTCCTGCTGCTGGGTATCCTGAGCGCGGAAGTCTGGCGCAGGGGTGAACTCACGGGTGTGGGCGATCTGCGCTTCTACCTTTTGGTGCAGTTCTACCCGATGCTCGCCATCCCATTGATGATGGCGCTCTTTCCGGCGCGCTACACCCGCACCCGGGACATGGCCTGGCTGGTGCTATGGTACGCCGTGGCCAAGGCCCTGGAGCAATGGGACGGCGCCGTGTTCCGCGCCACGGGCGGGATC
>JANOLT010000350.1:0-7101 GCA_031419915.1 Holophagaceae bacterium | reverse complement strand
GGGATGCGCCTCCGGCGCACTGGATGCCCATTGCGGTGGTGCTTTTTCTGGTCGCGAAACTTTCTGCTTGCCTTGAAATTGTCAGTAAGCAGAAGCGGCCACGCGAGGCTTAAGGAGTTGATCGGTTAAGCCCGGTGATCTCGGCGGCGCTTAGATGTTCGATGCCCGATGCGGTAGTGACCTTCAATCGCCCGTCTTCCTCCCAGCCCATCACCACGCCCTGCCCGCGTTCCCATTGGATGGGCGTTCCGCTCTCCGGCCAGTGAAAGATCTGAAAGGCCGGGCTGAATTCAGTATTAAGATCCCGCCAAGCGTCAAGGATCATGCGCGCCAGGAGGCGTGAATCAGGAACGATGGCGTTCAACTCTTTGAAACTCGCCGCCGGGATGGCGCGGCCCTCCAATCGCGGCGCGCTTTGCAGATTCAGGCCAAGACCTAGAATCAGGATCTCTCCGGCTTTCTCACCGATGATGCCGCCGAGTTTCACGAGCCGCCCATCTTTATACGCCACAAGATCATTGGGCCATTTGAGACCCAGCTCCACACCGCAATCCTTCAGGCACTCCGAGACCCTGGCCATGGCCCGTTGCAGCACGATGCCCGGCATCAAGTCGGGTTGCGGTATGGCCACGGACATACACAATCCCGCGCCCGGCGCACTGATCCACGCGTTGCCTTGGCGGCCCCGCCCTTCGGTTTGTGCATCGGCCATCACGGCGCAAAAGCCCAGTTCGGGATGGCTGCGAAGGAAGGATTGAGTGGAATCAAGCTCGGCGAAATGAATTAGTGCAGGCCGTTGCCCAGGAATGACCATTACGGGTGGGTTTTGGTGCTGCGGCGGACCAACTGTTCGTTCCGCTGCCAAACCAGGCGCAGGCCTTCCAGCGTCAGGTCCGGCTCCACGTGATGAATGTGTTTGCTCGACTCCGCAACTACTTTCGCAAGACCGCCAGTCGCCACCACGGTTGCGCCGGGGTGTTCCACCAGCAACCGCTCCAGGATTCCGTCCACCAGGCCCACATAACCATAGAAAATGCCCGATTGCATGGCCTGTACGGTGTTGCGCCCCACGAGGCGCCCAGGCTCGGTGATCTCGATGCGCGGCAACCGCGAGGCCCGCTGGAAAAGGGCCTCCGCGCTGATCTTCAGGCCCGGCGCGATGAGGCCACCAAGGTATTCCTTTCGATCATTGACCACGTCGAACGTCGTGGCCGTGCCGAAATCCACCGTGATGAGCGGCGCACCATATTTCTCAATGCCGGCCACCGCGTTCACCAGGCGATCAGCGCCCAGCTCCGCAGGATTCTCGATCAGAACCTTGAGCCCCGTCTTCACCCCAGGCTCGATCCACAGGGGTTCCACGTCAAAGTAGGTGCGGGCCCAGCTCTGCAAGACCGGGTGAAGGGGCGGCACCACCGAGGACACCACCAGGTGCTTGATTTGGGAAGGTTCTAGCTCCTGATGCCGGAATAGTGCGAGGGTGGAAAGTCCGTATTCGTCGGCGGTGCGTTCCCGAGAGGTGGCCAATCGCCACGAGCACACGAGCGGCGCCTTCGCTCCCTTCGAAAGATCGAAGACCCCCATCACAATATTGGTGTTGCCGACGTCAACCGCGAGTAGCAGGCTCATGGGAACAGTGTGCCAGCTATGGGCTATGGGGCTGTGGGCTGTGGGCTGAAAAAGCTATCGCCGCGCCATCTCCAGCGCGCTTTGGGCCTCTTCCCAGGCGTTCATGGCGTAGGCAAGCTCTGATTCCAAGGTTTTCTGCTCATCAAGCTTGGCGGTGAAGGCCTGCCAGTCGTTGGGGTCCATGGCGGCCATTTCGGCCGACAGCGCGGCGATCATCCCTTCCAATTCGGTAACCTTGCTTTCGGATTCCTGGGCCTTGCGCTCCAGCCGCTTGAAAGCCTTTTGGGCCTCCTTGTCCATGGGTTTCGACTTGGACGAATCCTGCGCCTTGGCACTTGGGACTTGGGACTTGAGACTTGAGACTTGGGCCTTGGGACTCTGTTCCTCGTCCGGTTCGTCCGCCGTGAGATCCAGATCCACCCAATCCTGATTGTCTTCGTACCCACCTTCGCGGAATTCGGCCTGGCCCTCATGAATGCGCAGCAGGCTTTCGACCACGCGGCCCAGCAAGTATCGATCGTGAGTCACCACCACCACCGCGCCGCTGAAGCTCAGGATGGTGTCTTCCATTGCTTCCATGGACGGGATGTCCATGTGATTGGTGGGTTCGTCCAGCAGAAGCAGGTTCACGCCATCGCGGATGAGTGTGGCGATGCTGAGGCGCGCCCGCTCGCCTCCAGACAGTGCCGTGACAGGCTTCTCCACGTCGTCACCACGGAAACTGAACTTGGCCAGGAAGCCCATCACATCCTGCTTGAAGGCTTGTGGATTCACGGCGTGGATCTGTTGGAATACGTTGTTCCGCGGGTCCAGATTCTTATGATGCTGATCGAAGTAGCCGATCTTCACCTGGCTGCCGAGCCTGGCCTGCCCGGTGATGAACTTGATCTCCCCCGCAATGGCCTTCAGCAATGTGGACTTCCCCGTACCGTTCAGCCCAACGATGCCGAGCTTCTGGCCGCGCTTGATCTGCAGCTGCTCCAAAGGCTTGTAAAGGGGCGTTCCATCCCAGCCCACGCTCGCGTTTTCCAGCACCAGGGCTACGTCACCGCCGCGCTGGGTTTCAGGAAAGGAGAACTTCACCTTGCGCCGGTCCTGAATCGGATTGGCAATGCGATCGAGCTTGGCCAGGTGCGTGCGGCGGCCCCTGGCCTGCTTGGTGTTCTGCCCCGCGATGTTGCGGCGGATGTATTCCTCCTGCTTCTTGATGTAGTCCTGCTGGCGATCGAAATGGCGCTCGGCCAGTTCCAATTCCTGCTCCTTTTTCTCCATGAACTCTGAGTAATTGCCTTCGTAGGCCCGGCTCTTGCCCATATCGATTTCCAGGATGCTGGTGGCGATTTTGTCCAGAAAGTAGCGGTCATGAGAGATGACCACCACCGTCGCGGTGCTGTCGGCGACAAAATCCTCGAGCCATCGCAGCGATGGCAGATCCAAATGGTTTGTGGGCTCATCCAGCAGGAGCAGATCCTGGCCCTGGAGCACCGCCTTGGCGAGCATTACGCGGCTCTTCTGGCCGCCACTGAGCGCATCCACGGGCTTTTCAAACTGATCCTGGCCGAATCCCAGCGCCTGCAAAATACTTTCCGCACGGGCGCGGATGCTGAACCCATCGAAGCGCTCGAAGGCCTCGGTCACATCCTGGTAGCGCGCCATGACCACATCGAGGTCCGCATCGGCCTCGCTCATCCGATGCTCCAGCTCCCGCATCTCGTGTTGCAGTTTTTCCACGTCGCCGAAGGCCGCCAGGGTCTCTTCCAGGATGGTCCCGCCGGTTTCAGGCACCAGATCCTGGGCATAGTGGCCCATGCGGATGCCCCGCTCCTTGGTGGGCCTGACCACGGTGCCCTTGTCCGCCTCCAACTGGCCCAGGAGCAGCTTGAAGATCGTGCTCTTGCCTGCGCCATTGCGGCCAATGAGGCCCCAGCATTCACCTTCTTCCAGAGCCCAGGTCACGTCCTTCAGCACCTCGTGGGGACCGAAGTTGAGCGAGACATGATTAAGGGAAGCAAGCAATTCGTGTCCTTGGGGTTGGGCTGTGGGCTGTGGGCTGCGAACCTTGAGACTTGGGACTCAGACTTGGGCATGAAAAAGGCCGCCTTTTTGGCGGCCTTTTGGTGGAGCTTAGCGGGATCGAACCGCTGACCTCTTCCATGCCATGGAAGCGCTCTCCCAGCTGAGCTAAAGCCCCAAGGGGAACCCAAAGTCTCGCATGAAGCCCAGGAAGGTTCAAGCCCGAATCAGGAGGAGACCCACATCAATCAGGCCTGGCCACGCGAAGCTTTTGACCCAGCAGCACCTTGTTGGAGCGCAGATGGTTCCACTCTCGCAATTGCGTGATGGTCACTCCATAGCGGGTGGCGATGGAATAGAGGGTCTCCTTGCGCTGGACGGTATGAACCTGGGCAGGAGCGGCCGGTACCGCTTCATTTGGAGACAGTGGTTCAGGGGCGGGCGCTTCTGCCACACCGGCTTTCGCAAGTGGGATGGGTACCTTGGGTGGCGGGTCGCCAGGCAGGCTTGGAAGCGAAGGTAGGGGCTGGTCCCCAAGAATCTTGGCTCGTTCAGCCTTCGGCAAAAGATCTTTGTCATCGATGGGAATGGCGGCGGGGGGCGGAACTTGAATACGGCGCCCGCTGCGGAACTGGGCACGGTTCAGATCGTTCGTGGCAAGCAGATCATCCTCGCTCACCTTGAATCGCGCGGCCACCTTTGATAGCGTGTCGCCTCGGCGGATGACATAGCTCTTGAACTCCAGCAGCTTCTGGCTCGGCAGTTTGGCAAGCGCCCTGGCCGTGGGTGCCGCCATGGTGGGCGGTACGCGCAATGTGTAGCGGCCCGGCGGCGTGGTGGCCCGAAGCAGCTCGGGGTTCAGTTCGCGAAGGGTGCCGACGTCGGTGCCCGCCAGCCTTGCGATGACGGTCAGGCTGGTCTGCCGCTCGATGTCCACTGTTTCAAAAACGTAAGGGCGCAGCTGGGTCACGCTCAAGCCGTACCGCTCTGGGAAACGGCCCACCAGGATGGCTGCGCACAGCGAAGGCACGTAATTTTTCGTCTCATTGCGCAGGAAGCGGGAGCGATACATGTCCCAGTAATTGCGGGTGCCAAGGGCCTGGCTGGCCCGCTCTGGAGTCAGTGGTCCGGCGTTGTAGCCGGCCAGCGCCAAGTACCAATCGCCGCTCACATCGCGGAGACGTTTGAGGTAGCGTGCCGCCGCGCGAGTGGCCTTCACTGGGTCCCGGCGCTCTTCCAACCAGGCGTTGCCTTTGAGTCCATAGATGCGGCCCGTGGAGCGGATGAACTGCCACATGCCCACCGCCGCCGCATGACTTCGGGCCTCGTTGCGGAAACCTGATTCGATGACGGCCAGGTAGGCTAGATCCAGGGGAATGCCTTCTTCGGCGAATACCTGGCGGATCATGGGCATCCACTGGGATGATCGGGAAAGCGCGTCTTCAATGAAGCCGCGCTTTTCTGTGGTAAAGGCGCGTACGAGTCCCAGCACCTTATTATTCAAGTCGATGGGGAAGTCAAATACAGCGCCCTGCTCAGCCGACTTCATTTTTTCCTGCTCAGCGCGAAGGTCCTCACCGCTGAGGGTGATGACTTCTTCTGTCACTAGAAGACCTGGTTCCGGGGAGATCGGGGTTCCAGGCTCATTCACTTCGAGCTGCTTTTGAATCCGACGCAGGCGATCCAGGAGAGCGAGCACTTCGGGCTTTTTCAGGGTCTCATCAGGCCAATCTGCTGTAAGGATCTCGGCTTCATCACTGCGCTCTGAGGCCGTGTCCCAGTCCTCTTTACCTTCCACCTTGATGGCATTTTCAGCTGCTTCCACCAGAACTTTGAGCCGGGGCATGCCGGTCAAAGCCTGGAGTTTGGGATCCTGAGCCTTTTGAACCGTCGGCCCATCCGCAGCCACTGCTGGCACCACCGACTGGGGCTTTGGCTTTGGAGGGGGCAGGACCGCCGGGACCTGCCCTCCCAGGGCTACGCCAGCCATCAGCAATAGCAGCAGCCGTCGCGAACCCCGCTTCATGAAAAACACCACTTAGTGGCTTTCCGAACCCACCAGCGCCTCGTAGGCAGTGGCGTCCAGCAGATCCGCGGGGATATCTCCTAAAAGCTTGAGCTTCAACATCCAGCCTTTGCCATAGGGATCCTCGTTCACATATTCCGGATGATCGGTCAGGCCGGTGTTCAATTCAGTAACAGCACCGCTGGCGGGAGCAAGGAGCTCTGATACGGTTTTTACGGATTCCACAGTGCCGAATTCGTCCCCAAGGGTGAGATTGTCGCCCACGTCTGGCAGATCCACAAAAACAACGTCCCCCAATGCTTCCTGGGCGTAGTGGGTGATGCCCACTAACGCGGTGCCGTTCTCCTGGACCTTGATCCACTCGTGGTCCTTGGTGTACTTGAGGTCTGCGGGATACATGAAGCCTCCGAAGCTGAAAGGTCAGTGTATAGGGAAGTAGGCTGTGGGCTCTAGGCTGTAGGATCACTTCTTTCGTTTGTAGAAAGGCGTGGGGATGATCTCCGCTTCAACTGCGCGGCCACGAATATCAATCTGGATCTTGCCACCGACCGCAGACATCTCAGTGGGAACGTAGGCTAGGCCAATGTTCGCGCCCACGGTGGGACAGGGACCTCCACTGGTGACGTAACCGATGCGTTCGCCATCCTTGACCACCGACATTCCATCCCGGGCAATGTCGCGCTTTTCGGTCGTCCGGAATCCTACGACCTTGCGCTTGAGACCTTGGGCCTTTGCAAAAGCCAGCGCTTTCTTGCCGATGAAATCTGCATCCTTGTTCATCTTCACGATCCAACCAAGGCCAGCTTCCAGCGCGTTGGTGGTGTCGTTGATTTCATGCCCGTATAAGGACATCCTGCATTCGAGCCGCAGCGTATTGCGGGCCCCGAGTCCTGCGGGGATAAGACCAAGCAGCGCCCCTGCATTCAGGATCGCGTGCCATATTTTTTCAGCGGCCTCGGCCACCATATAGATTTCAAAGCCGTCTTCCCCGGTATAGCCCGTGCGGCTGATCAAGGCGGGAACACCCGCGACATTGCCATGTCGGAAGTAGTAGTAGCCGATTTCGCAAAGCGCTATGTCGGTGAGCGGCTGGAGAATTTTTTCAGACAGCGGTCCCTGGAGCGCTACCTCGGCCATGGCGGCGCTCTCGTTGGTTATACGAACATCGAAACCCCTCACATGTTCCAGGGCCCAGTGAAAATCCTTCTCAATATTCCCTGCATTCACCACCAGCAGGTATTCTTCCTCGGCTTCTTTGTAGATCAAGAGGTCGTCCACGAATGTGCCGTTCTCATAGAGAAACGCCGTGTAGTGGATCTGACCAATGCTGAGACTTGAGACATCATTGGGCGTCATGTACTGAAGGTATTTCAGCGCGTCCTTGCCGAACACACGCAGTTCGCCCATGTGGCTGACGTCGAATAGCCCCGCCT
>JANOLT010000349.1:0-3043 GCA_031419915.1 Holophagaceae bacterium | reverse complement strand
GACGTGAAGCCCGAGAACATCCTGGTGAGCAAGGATGGCCGCCTGAAGCTCATGGATTTCGGCATCGCCAAGGGCGGCGAGTCCAAGCTCACCTCCGTCGGGATGATCGTGGGGACACCGTCCTACACGGCTCCGGAACTCTTGAAGGGGGCCGAGGCGTCACCGACCACTGACCGCTACGCGCTGGCGGTGACGGCCTTCGAGATGTTCTCCGGTGGGCGCATGCCCCACCCGGGGGACACGCTGGGCGCCATCCTTTACCACATCGTCCACGAGCCGCCGGTGATTCCCGAAGGCATGGATCCGAAGCTTGCCAAAGTCCTGCGCCGTGCCCTGGACCTCAACCCGGCCCTGCGCTACCCGGACACGCGGGGATTCCTGATGGATCTCGCTATCGCGGCGCACGTGAGCCCGTCCCTACAGGCGGAAGTCGCCGCCATTGTGGTGCCATCAGTACCATCACCCATCGGCCTGCAAGGAGATGAAAAATCCACCATTGCGCTGGATCAGGTCTTTGCCAAGAACCCCTTCGGCGACTCCGAGCCCTTCAATGCCCCGATGAAACCCCAAAAAGAATCATCGGGCAAGCTACTGATGCCAAAGGAGTCCAGCAGTGGCATGGTCCAGGAGGATGTCCCCACCGAGGATGCCCTGGCCACCGTTGGCAAGTCCGAGCGTCGTTCGGCGCCAAAAGCCCGCGAGGAATCCCACGCGGCGATCATCCCGCCCCAGAGCCTGCTACGAGCATCCGGTGCATCCAGCGCATCCAGCGCATCCGGCGCATCCAGCGCCCCAGGGGCGGCGGGTACATCGGAGCCGCGAAAGGCCGCACCGGCCCCGGGCTACCGCTACACGCCCCCGGATCCCGTGGTGGAGACCCACGCCGCCTCCAAGGATCTCCCGGCCTCCTTCACCAACTGGGCCCTTGCGGGCGGGGTACTGGTCTTGGCCCTGGGTGGGTGGGCCTGGCACAACGCCACGGCCACCCGCACCCTCCGCGTCGAATCCTATCCGCCGGGTGCAGAAGTGCGGGTGGATGGCCAAGTCTTGCCGGGCCGCACGCCGCTCACCATAGAGGTGAAGGCAAGCGCTCGGATGCTCATCTTGGACAAGCCCTTCCATGATCGGGAAACGGTGAAGCTCCAGTCCGACGACAAACCATTGAATGTGCGCCTACAGATATGGAAGGACTACACCTATGTGCTGAGCGACCCCACCAACGCCGAGGTCTACGTGGATGGCGCGCCCAAGGGCCAGACGCCGGTCTTCGGCCTCGAACTCCCGGGGCCTTCACAGCGCCAGGAATTGTTGGTGAAGAAAGACGGCTACCGGTCCTGGCGCGGAACCCTGGAGAACGGCCGGCCCCTCACATCGCCAATCCGCCTTGTTCCTGATTCGTGAGCGGGGATTCAGGCCGCTGAACGAGGATTGAGGTTGCTCATGCCTGATGAATCGCCTAAAAAAGTCGTGGTGGCCGGTGGATCTGGTCTTGTGGGCATCCCGCTTGTCGAGACACTGGCGGCCCAAGGGGCTCAAGTCACCGTGCTGAGCCGGGATCCTTCGTGTGTCCACATTCCTATGGGCGTCACGGCCTGCGGTTATGACGATCTGCCCGGTGTTTTGGAGGGTGCGGATGCGGTCATCAACTTGGCCGGGGCGAGCATCGCGGGGAAGCGATGGAACGATGCCTACAAGCGTGAATTGGTGGAAAGCCGCGTGGGATTCACCTCGCAGCTCGTGGAGGCCATGGCCCGCTGCGCCTCTAAGCCCAAGGTGCTGGTGAACGCTTCCGCCATCGGGTTCTACGGCCCCCACGATGGCCGTCGCATCACCGAATCGGACGCTAACGCCAAGGGCTTCCTGCCCTCGCTCTGTGCCGCCTGGGAAAAGGCCGCTGATGAAGCTTTGAAGCTCGGTGTCCGCGTGGTGAAGGTCCGCAGCGGCGTGGTGCTGACGAAGAGCGGCGGTGCCTTGGCGAAAATGGTGCTGCCGATGAAGCTTTTTCAAGGCGCAAAGCTGGGCCACGGCCAGCAGGGCTTCTCCTGGATCCACATTGACGACATCGTGGGTTTCTATATCGAGGCCGCGAAAAATCCCGCCTGGAGCGGCGCCATCAATGGCACCGCCCCGCGCCCACTGACCAATGAAACCTTCACCCACTTGCTCGGCGTGCGCCTGCATCGTCCAATTATGCCTATTCCTAGCTTTCTGACAGAGATAGGCGTCAAAGTTCTACTGGGTGAAATGGCTTCGGAAGTCCTGGAAGGGGCCTTCGTGTATCCCGCGCGGGCCCTGAAATTGGGCTACGCCTTCAAGTTTGAGAAGGCCGAGGACGCGCTGGCGGACCTGCTCGGTTGATTATTTCAACACCTCCACCTGCTCGATCTTCGCACCCAATTCCAGGTCATCGAGGATCTTCAGCGCGCGGTCCAGGTCTTCGACTTCGCCCATGCGCGTGTACTTCCCCGTGAGATGTGGCGTGGCGTTGGTGGTGATGAAGAACTGCGAGCCGCCGGTGTCCTTGCCCGAGAGCGCCATGCCCACGCTGCCGGGGCCATACCAGTTCAGGCTGTTTTCGCAGCGCACGGTGTAGCCAGGGCCCCCATCCATGGTGTCGTAGGGCGAGCCCATCTGCACCACGAAGTCCGGCACCACCCGCGGTACGAGACGGCCATTGAAGAAGCCCTTGCGGGCCAGCATCGCGAGATTGGCCACATTGATGGGTGCGGCGGTGGGATCCAGCCGCAGGGTCACCTGACGCTTACCGGAGAAGGTGATGCGAAAGCGCAGCGGCTTGCCCTTTGAAGCCAATCGCTCCGCTTCCTTGAGCAGCGTTTTTTCGCGCTCGTTGGGCTCAGGCGCTGTGGGCCAAGTCGTGGCAGGATCGAGCTTCGCTAGCTGCTGGTAGGCGAGAAAACGACAGGCCCAATCCGGGTGCTGGAGCCAGGGCTTCAGCAACTCGATCTGCTTTTCTTTGGGAAGTTTCCAGCGTGAGTAGCTCTCGATGAGGGTCTGCTGCGGCTCCAGATCACGGTCTTTCCAG
>JANOLT010000348.1:0-2402 GCA_031419915.1 Holophagaceae bacterium | reverse complement strand
CCGAAATAAACGAAGTTCATCTGCGAAATCTGCGGCTTCTTTCCCTTCATTGCACGGGCCAAGGCACATTCGGTGGGCGGTAGTCCGTGATGCCTTGCTGGCGGGCCTTCACGCTGGGGGCGATGAACTGGCCATCTGAGTTCAGACTGATCTTGCGAATGTTTTCGCCCAGTAATCGGTACCAGAAGGTCATGGAATCTTGCAATGCTCCGAGTGCATTGGGGGTCATGTCCGATGGCATTTCCACACTCAATCCGCAAGCTTGAGCCTTACCCGCCAACCATTGCAAGGCCAGGTCGGAGAGCCCATGATCCACGTACCCGCCTCCTACATTCGAATGCACACCTGGGAACCAGGCCTGCTCCAGAACTTTAGCCTTCGCGCTTTCCTGAGCCTGCCATAAAGTCGGCGCGAAGGGCTTGCGTCGCTCGTCCACGGCCAAAGCCTGGAATGCGAAATCCACCCAACTGCTGAGCTGGACATCATGAAATTCGTAGAGTTCCTTGGTCCAGAAACGCAGCGGCGTCAGTGGTATGCCCAAGGATCCAACCGTGTCCCAGACGCCAATGAACTTGATGCGGGGCTCCCATGAATAGGCAGCGCGAAAGGCCGCGGCCTCCTCGGCTCGGGGATGGGATGCATCATCCCGACGACGATACAGCGCGTAGGCCGCATCGGATTGATCCCTGTGATCGCGCTTCAACAGGCCACAATTGCGAATGAGCCCCACCGTACTTCTTGCCAGGTAGGCGCCTCGGCTAAAGCCAAACAGAAAAAGTTCATCGCCAGAATCATAGTTATCAATCAAAAAATGGTAATTGGCAACAATGATGTCATCAATGCCTTCCCCAAAGGCTCCGCCTGTGAAGCGCTTCCACCAGCCACCGCTGGCCCCCACGCCGTTGTGATAGAAGACCCGCTGCTCGATCCCGGCGTTATCCACGGATTGAATGGTTCGGCTCAGCTTCACCACGTTGGTGGGTGTGTTCTGGTCCGGCTTGCTCCAGGTTCCATCGGAAAAGATGACAAGGCGCTTGGGCATGGGGTATCCATGGATTCAACAGAGATCGAACCATGAATAGGATCAGATCAGTACTGGATAAATTTGAATTGTGCTTATCTGAGGATTCGGATTCAACGGGGTTGATGTGGCATCGAGACAGAAAACATGGTGGCGGCGCGGTATACAGTGGCTGGTCATCGCTGTGCTGGGATTCCTGGCTGGGAGCGTGCTGCTGGTGCTGATGCTGCGCTTTGTTCATCCACCCTTTTCGGCGCTGATGGTGGAGCGGCGCATCGCGTCGTGGTTCAGCCATGAAACCTACACATCGCGCCACACATGGGTTTCGCTGGAAGACATATCGCCCTCCATGGGCGTGGCCGTCATCGCGGCGGAGGACCAGAACTTCGCTGAACATTTCGGTTTTGATTGGAATGCCATCGAAAAAGCCTACGCCCGCAACGAGCATAGCAAGCGCAAGCGCGGCGCCTCCACGGTGTCCCAGCAGACCGCCAAGAACCAGTTCTGCTGGGAGTCACGCTCCTGGCTGCGCAAGGGGGCCGAGGCCTACTTCACGATGCTCATCGAGCTGGGCTGGTCCAAGCGGCGAATTTTGGAAGTCTATTTGAACATCGTGGAATTCGGCGATGGTGTGTACGGCGTGGAGGCGGCTTCGACAACCTACTTCCACAAACCAAGCAGCAAGCTGCGCCCCAGCGAGGCGGCCCTGTTGGCGGCGGTGCTGCCGAACCCCCACAAGTACCGCGTAGATGCCCCCAGCGCCTATGTCCGTGGCCGTCAGGCATGGATCCTCGGGCAGATGGGGCAACTGGGGGGCGAGCAGGTGGTGAAGGATCTGGGGAACTGATGCCGCTCAATCCCATGTGAGACGCTAGTCACAGCTTTGGAACTCGTTCTATGTAAGAATTTTCATGCCCACGTTGCACTGATGGGACGGAGATTGATTCATGAACAGGGACATTTTGATCGGCATTGTGATGGGTCTTCTCGGGGGATTCATCGTCGGGTATTTCACTGGCACCAGCCGCTCCGCCAACCAGGTACCGGCGACAATCGCGGCGGCGGTTCCCATGCCTTTTCCAGGCGCGGCGCCTTCTGGAATGCCCCCGAACGTCGGTGCCATGCCTGCAACAACGGAAATTCAGGCGCGCATCTTCAGCAACTCGCAGATCGTGGCCCGTGAACCCAAGAACCTTACGGCCTGGAAGCAGTTGGGCCACGACTATTTCGACACCCACCAGCCCCAAAAGTCTATAGATGCCTATGCCAAGGCCCTGGCATTGGATCCGAATAATCCAGATGTTCTTACCGACCAAGGCATCATGTACCGCGAATTAAAGGCCTACGACAAAGCCATCGCCAACTTTGAGAAGTCCGCCAA
>JANOLT010000347.1:0-9254 GCA_031419915.1 Holophagaceae bacterium | reverse complement strand
CCGCGGGGAGATAGCGATGTGTATACAGGATGCCCGGCGCGACTCCGGGGAGTACGGGCAGAAGACCCATCTGGAGCCGGGACGCCAGTTCCATCTCGCTGTTCACGCGATCCTGAAATTCCCTCAGCACCATATTCTGCCGTTTGATTTCCTTTTGCATGGCGATGATGCGGAACGCGCTGTCCACCTTCGCCATCACTTCTTGCGCATGAAAGGGTTTCGAGATCATGTCATCAGCGCCAATGTTCAGGCCACCGATCTTGTTCATGCTGCCGTCCAGGGCCGAGACCAGCATGAAATAAATGTCTTGAGTGGATGGCTTGCCCTTGACCCGGAGGCAGAACTCATCCCCGGCCATCTCGGGCATCCGCAAATCCGAGATGATGAGATCCGGCTGAAGCTTGTCCATTTCCTCCAAGCCGCGAATCCCATTCTCCGCCACGAGCACCTGATAGTCCGCGCGCTTGAGGTAGAAGCTCAGGATGTCCCGAATGGGGGGTTCGTCATCCACCACCAGCACCACGCCCTTGCTCATGCTTGAATGGCTCCGGGGCTATAGGTGGATCAGTGTGGAGATGACACTGGAATAGCCGAACAGGCGCGTTAGACGCATCAGATGCATCAAACGCCTCTTAAAGCGTCCTGCTCAGTCGTGAAGATCGAGAAGTAATTCGTGAGATTGGTCTGATCAAAGGTCTTCTTGACTTGCGCTGGCAGGCCACAGAGGTGGAGCTTGCCGTTGCTCTTGTCCACGCTGTTGCGCGCGGCCACCAGGAGGCCGAGTCCGGAGGAGTCAATAAAGCTGACCCCTTCCAGATTGATGACCAGGAGCTTGGGCTGCTGCTGCGCCACCGTGTCCCGAATCACGTCCCGCAACTGGGCCGTCACCTCGAAGTTCACCTTGCCCTGGATGGTCACGATCGCGGCGTTACCCTCTTGGCGGGCCTGGATGTTCAACATGGCGCTTCCTCCAATTTGATTCCTCTTAGTACTCGTTTTCGGGCCGCATCGCGCTGGCGTTGTTTGTATTCGCCATGGGAGGCAGGTCCCGATCGCGTGTTTTGAAACCCGGAGGGTTCCATGACTTGGACTTCGTGTGCGAAGAAAAACGTAAACTCTTCCTGCTCTTGGATCAACTGAGGAATCTTAACGCGGGTCGCGTCACCCGGTGCAAGGCTCTTTAAAATCTTCTCCAGGACCGCCACGGCTGGATTAGGCAGCCGGATCAAGGTTCTCACGGTAAATTGCACCGCCTGATAGTCCCGGCTCATGAAAGGGTTGCCCCCGTCCATTCGGGTCTTGGGCACCAGCCGGGCACAAATGGCTTCCCGTTCGGGACTCCCCACGACGGGGATGACGAACCCTTCGGGTAATTCATCCGTCCAGGCCTGAAGCGCATCCATATCCACCAGCAGATTCCTGCTCCGGGAGGGCTTGATGTGGGTGGGCATGAGTACATGGTGGTCCAACAGAAAGCGGATCACCAGCAAAACGCCAAGACGATCCTGGGCCACGAAGCGGATGCCGATCTGGTCGTAGATGGTCTCCGCTACGTTTTCAGGCTTGTGGAGCATCTTCAGAAGCATGGAGGCCCGGTCCTTGCTCTGCTTGCGCTCGACCGCCACGAGGGGCACCTCGTAGTCCCCCCGGAGTATAAAGGTCCCGTCATCCAAGGCCACCAGGAACCGGTCGTAGGGCTCGAAAACTTGAGTCTGGATGTCCTTGAGATGACGCAGGTTCACATTGTGATCAATGTGGAAGAGCGTGTGCATCACCCGCAGCACCACGCAGGCCCAATGGGAAAGCTGGTCCTGGGGGCGCAAGGAGGCCCAGACCAGGAGATCCTCGGGATCCTTCAACTCTCGGATTTCCAAAGGAATTGCTTCCATCTGTCCTTCGAGAATCGCCGACCCCAGGAACTCCATGGCATTCCCATAGACCTGGACCACATGGGCCCTCTGGGCGGGGATATTCAGATCGTAACCGTAGTTCCGCGCAAAGCCCCTGGCAGAGCGGTGATCCATGATATTCAGGCCACCCATGTCTATGGAGGATTCGCCCCCGAGAATGACGCGGGTGGCTTCCGGCGGAAGTGGAAAGAGCGATGCACGAGCCATGGGCGCCTTAGTGTAATGCGGTAGTTAGGAGCCGTTGCAAAATAACCTGTGCTTTTCTGGTCATTTTGTTTTTGTTACGGCACCTTATGCCGGTCTGCCAACGAAATTACCAAGGTCTTTGGCCGCAACGGCCTAAAAAACGGGGCGCAAAAGCGCCCCGCTGTGAGCCATCTGTTCGAACACTCGGATTACTTGATGGCGAAGGCAGCCACCAGGGCGTAAATCACCAGTGCTTCGATGAGGGCCAGACCAATGATCATCGTGGTACGGATGTCGCCAGCGGCCTGGGGATTGCGAGCAATGCCTTCGCAAGCGGCGGAAACGGCCTTGCCCTGACCCAGACCGCAACCTGCGGCGGCGATGGCGAGGGAAAGGTGAGCCAGGAACCGGCCAGAGGTCCAGGATTCGGCGGCCACGGGGCCCGCAGCCTGGGCGAAGGCCATGGTAGCGAGTGTGAACAGGAAGGCGGTGGTGAGGAACTTCTTCATGGAAGTCTCCAAAAAAGAGGGGGCAGGGTTCGGAATCCCGCTTCCCAGGTGGCGAGGTACAAATTATGAATTATGAATTATGAGGGTTGATGACTTGGGACTTAAGATTTGGGATTTAGTGATCGTGGGCCACGGCGCCTGACAAATAAATCGTCGCCAGCATGGTGAACACGAAAGCCTGGATCAGGCCGAAGAAGAGACCCAAAACCATCAACGGCACCGGCAACAAGATGGGCAGCAATCCGAAGAAAATTCCCGCCACAATGTGCTCGCCCGCGATGTTGCCAAAAAGACGCAGGGAGTGGCTCAGGTTGCGGGAAAGCAGGCCCAGGATCTCCAACGGGAACATCAGGGGCGCCAGCCACCAGATGGGACCCGCGAAATGCGCCCAGTACTTGAAAAATCCCTTTTCCTTCATGCCGTGGAAGTTGTAGTAGGCGAATACCAGCAAGGCCAGGGCCAGGGTCACGTTCCAGTTGGCGGTGCCAGGACTCAAGCCAGGGATAAGGCCAAAGAAATTGTTCAAGAACACGAAGAGCGCCAGCGTGCCGATGAAGGGAAGGTATTTGTCCGGGTGATGGTGGATGTTATCTGACACGAGGCTGCGAAGCCCAGTGGTGACGAATTCCAGTACCTGTTGCATGGGGCCTGGAATGCGATTCTTCTTCACCACGGACACGATGATCATGGTGGTGATGGCCGCCAGGATGGCGTTCAGCAGATAGTCGTAGCGCTCGATGACCGACATGGGCGCGCCGTCCATGAAGGAACCCCAGGCATGGCGGGACAATCCCAACAAGTTGGTCAGGAGTTTGGCGAGTTCTGATGCGTGATGTTCCATCGGGATTCCTGGGTAGAAGGCCGCTCAGTCGTTGGGAGGTTTACGAGTGCGGAACGAGGCGACCGCCTGCCATCCGGCCACCAGAAGGATGGCTATGACGAAGAGCATAAGGCCCGTCGCCATTGAAAACCCTTCTTGAGGCACGATCACCATCATCCCACGCAAACAGAGCACGATCAACGCCAGTTTCACCAGGGTAAGGAAGCCGTAGAACCAGCGCAGCCGGACTTTGGGCGTGAGCATTTTCGCCACGATGATCCGGTGCAGGCTCCAGAAGGCGATGGAAACCAAGCCGCCCACCGTGAAGGCGAAGGCCGCATTCCGGCCACGGATTGCCCAAATCAGTGCCCCGGGAACCAAAAGAAGCCATTGGATCCTGCTCACGGCCTCCAGCGTCCGGCTCCCTGGGTCAGGGGTTTTCTCGGAGCCTTCAGGGCTCATGGGGCTCCTCGTCGTTCTTGGCGGGCTCTTCGGAAGGCGCCTTCGTCTTCGACAACTTCATGGTCACTTTGTACAACTCGTAGAAGCCCGTGGCGATGCCCCAGGCGAGGCCCCAAAGGCCACCTGCATAGGCGTGGCCGAAATACCCGCCCACGTAGCGGCCGATGAAATAGCCCAAGCAGATGGCAATGGGGAAGACCATGCCCAGGGACATGAGATCCCCCCACAGGGCTCGTTCTCCGGGTGTGCCGCCTGTGGGCTTGAGCCTTGGCATTTAAATTTCCCGACCTCTTGAAAAAACGCGGGGCCTCCCGCGCTCTTTAAGGTTAAACCCGGATTCCACATTTGGGCCGACTGGAACTGGCTTCAGCCATCAGGCTTCAGGCTGCGTTGTTGGTTTCGTTGGCATCTTTGGAATACGCCAAAAAAGTGGAACATCCGCGGCAATGAAGCCTGAAGTCCGAAGTCTGAAGCCTATTGGAAATAAGCTATTTGCTCGAAAACTCCATCACGGCGGCGGGAGCTTCCTTTTCAAACCAGCGGATGTCGTCCGTCCACTTCAGTAATTGGGGACCGAAGGCCGTCCCGATGAGTACAAGGGCACAGGTGGTGCTGATAAGGAACTTGGAGTAGGAATCCATGGGCGCCACTTCGCCTTCGGCGGGCTCCTTGAAGTACATCTGCTTGATCACTTCCAGGTAGTAAAAGGCACTCACGGCGGAAGTCAGCAGCGCGAGAACCACCAAGGTGATGAAGCCCTGCTCCACCGCCAGAAGGAAGATATAAAACTTCCCGAAAAATCCAATGAAGGGCGGAATGCCTGCCAGGCTCAACAGAAAGACAAGCATGGAAAAGGCCAGCACCGGATGACGCTTGCCCATGCCCCTGAAGTCTTCAATGCGTTCGCCTTCGTTCTTGCCCTGAAGGTAGATGACCACTGCGAACGCCCCGGTGTTCATGAAGAGATACAACAGCATGTAGAGCCAAACCGCCTGGGCTCCTCCTTGAGCATCCCTGCTCAAAACACCCAGCAGCATGTAACCCACGTGAGCAATGGAGGAATAGGCCAGCAGCCGTTTCATGCTTTGCTGCTTGATGGCCGCCACGTTGCCCAGAATCATGCTGGCGCCAGCGATGATCATCAAGGGTGCTTCCCATTCATACGAAATACTATGGAATCCCGTGCCGAAGATCCGCAGGAACACGGCCAGGGAAGCAGCTTTGGGCGCGGTGGCCAACCAGGCTGTGATGGGCGTTGGGGCCCCGTCGTAAACGTCGGGAGACCACATGTGGAAAGGCACCGCCGCCACCTTGAAGCAAAGGCCCACCAGCACCATCAGCACGCCGGAATAGACCAGCAGGTTCTTGTCCTGGGAAACCACCGCCAACTTCTGATTCAGTTCCGTCAGATTCGTGGTGATGCCTCCCGTCGCGGCAAAGAGAAGCGAGATTCCGTAAAGCAGGATGCCACTGGAGAAGGCGCCCAGAAGGAAGTACTTCATGCCGGCCTCGATGCTGCGCTCCTGGTTGCGTAGGTAGGCCACGAGAATGTAGATGCAGAGCGCCATCAGCTCGATGGAAAAGTAGATCGTCACCAGATCCACAGCGCCGCACATGAAGAGCATGCCGCTGGTGGCGAACAAGATCAGCGCGTAGTACTCCGCCGTGTGTTCCAGCAAGGCTCCCAGAACCTTTTGACTAAGCATCACCGCGAAGATCGAGGCCAGAATGCAGAGCACCTGAAAGCCCTTGGTCAGGCCATCCACCTTGTACATGGCGGAGAACCCAAGCCCATTGGGCGTGTAGATCGAAAGCAGAAGCGAAACCAAGAGGATCGCCATGGTGGGGATGGCCCACTTGTGCTTTTCCACCTTGGTCCATTTCAGCAGCCAGCTATCCAGGGGCCACAGCATCAGCAATCCTGAGACAATCAGCAGAATCTGGGGCCAGATGTAGTGGATGTCTTGGCTAAGGGTTTCCCAAAGCCCCGTTGCGAAGGAAGGCGCCGACATCAGTGACCTCCGCCAGGCGTCGCATGCGTTGCGGGAGTCTCGGCGGTGTGCTCTGCAGGCGCGGCTTCATGTGCCTTGGCTTCGGTTGCTTCCATCCCACGCATGCCAACCTTGGCAGCTTCGGCCTGCTTGGCGGCAAGGGTTTCGGCCTTGTAGAAGTCCGGCTGCACTTGCTGCACGAGCTTGGCAACGGGCTTGTCCATGATGTCCATGAAGGGCTTGGGGTAGAGTCCGATCCACACGGCCACGATGATCAGGGGCGTGAAGTAGGCGATCTCGCGGAAGTTCAGGTCCTCCATCTTGGCGTTCACTTCGGAGATGGGTCCGAACATCACGCGCTGGAACATCCAGAGCATGTAGGCGGCGCCCAGGACGATGCCGGAAGTGGCCACCACGGCCACCCATGGCCAGGCCTGGAAGGTGCCCATGAGGATCGTCGCTTCACCGATAAAGCCATTCAGCAAAGGCAGTCCGATGCTGCTCATGGTCAAGAGCATGAAGATGGTCGCGTAGATGGGCATGGTCTTCGAAAGCCCGCCGTAGTCCGCGATCATGCGGGTGTGGCGGCGTTCGTAGACGATGCCCACCACAAGGAATAGTCCCGGTGTCGAAATGCCGTGATTGAGCATCTGGAACATCGCGCCTTTGAGACCCCATGGGTTCATCGCGAAGATGCCCAGCATGCAAAGCCCAAGGTGGCTCACGGATGAATAGGCGACCAGCTTCTTCATGTCCTTTTGGACC
The DNA here is from genome assembly GCA_031419915.1 of Holophagaceae bacterium. Lineage (GTDB taxonomy): Bacteria > Acidobacteriota > Holophagae > Holophagales > Holophagaceae > JANXPB01. Next base: position 2,611 of record JANOLT010000347.1, on the reverse strand, counting down.
ATGGCCACCAGGGCGCCGTAGATGACGCCGATGAGTGCCAGCGCCAGGAACCAGGGCATCAACTCCTTGGTGCCATCGGGGACGATGGGCAACAAAAAGCGCACGAAGCCGTAGGTTCCCATCTTCAGCAGGATGCCCGCAAGGATCACGGAACCCGCAGTGGGTGCCTGCACGTGGGCATCCGGCAGCCAGGTGTGGAAGGGGAACATCGGCACCTTGATGGCGAAGGCCAGGAAGAATGCCAGGGCCAGCAGATTCTGGAAGGTCTTGGTCTGCTGGGCGATCACCGGCGCCATGGCCTGGAAGGATTCAAGAGAAAAGTCGTAGGCGTTATTCGTTTTGTGCTGCAGGAAGTAGATGGCGAAGATCGCCACGAGCATCAGCACCGAGCCGGCCAGGGTGTAAAGGAAGAGCTTGATGGCGGCATACAGCTTCTGCGGACCGCCCCAGATGCCGATAAGGAAGTACATGGGCACCAGCATCACTTCCCAGAAAATGTAGAACAGGAACATGTCCTGGGTGATGAAGACGCCAAGCATGGAGGTCTGGAGCACCAGAAGCCAGACGTAGTATTCCTTCCAGCGCTCCTCGATGTTGCCCCAGGAGCAGAGCGCCGCAATGGGTCCGGTGAACGTGGTCAGGAGCCAGAGCAGTAGGGAAATGCCATCCATCCCGACGCTGAATTTGACGCCGAGGCTCGGCATCCAATTGCAGGAGTACGCGAACTGCACCGCGGCACTACCCCGGTCGTACTGGAACCAGAGCGGCACGCTCAGCAGAAAGCTGGCGACCAGGATGGCGACCGATGCCTTCTGGAAGACCTCTCGCTTCTCGTTGGGCACGAAGAGCAGGGCCAAGCCTCCCAACAGGGGCAGGAAGGTGGCCAAAAGCATTAATTGGGCTGTACCGCTCATGAAAAACTCCAAACGAATATCACTTCAAAATCAGGCAAGAAATTTCCAACAGGCAAAGGCCAGGAAACCGAGAATCATCACAAAGGCGTAGTTCTGAACTTTGCCGCTCTGCATGGCCTTAAAGCCCAGAGAACCCTGCTGCAAGCCCCAGGCCACGGAATTCACGAGGCCATCCACCACCTTGGCGTCGAACCAGTCGCTGGCGTTGGCCAGAATCAGAGTGAAACGCGCGGCGCCGTTCACCGTGCCATCGATCACCCAATTATCGAAGCTCCAGAGCTGGGCCGAGAATTGTTTAATGGGGTTGATGATCATCGCGTCGTAGAACTCGTCCACGTAGTACTTGGCGTTGACCCATTCGAATACTTGAGGGAAACGTGCAATGAAAGCCTTGGCTTTGGACCAGCTGGGATCAGAAATGTACATCCACCAGGCCAAGCCCATGGCGCTGAGCGCCCAGACAATGGCAAACCCCATGAGACCGTACTCGATGAATTCCGCGGCGTGGTGTCCTCCGTGAACAGATCTCACCTGATAGAGCAGAGGCTCCAGCCATTTGGAAAAGTGTTCGAGTCAGCCCAGGATTGGAGGCAGGTTCAGGAAGCCCAACACCGCTGCCAGTACCGCAAAAATGAAGACCGGCACCCACATATTCCAAGGTACTTCGGCGGGACCGTGGGCATGCTCGGAGTGGCCGTGATCCTCGATGCCGGTGGTCGCGTGAGCAGAATCATGAACGTCAGCATGAGCGTGATCATCGCTGGCGTGATGGACCTCGCTGGGCACCGTCAAGCCAAAGGGATCGCTCCCGGCACCGCGATACTCACCAAAGAAGGTCATGGCCATGAGCCGCACCATGTAGAAGGCCGTGCAGAAGGCCGCCAACATGCCCATGCCCCAGCACACGAAATAGAACGAACCTTGGCCGTTCCAACCGTGTTCGAAGACCTTCCACAGAATTTCATCCTTGGAGAAGAATCCCGAGAATGGCGGGACACCCGCAATCGCCAAGGTAGCCAAGCCCATGCTGGCAAAGGTCCAGGGCATGTGTTTGCGCAACCCGCCCATGTTCCGCATGTCCTGTTCGTGATGGCAGGCGACGATGACGGAACCCGCACCAAGGAATAGGCAAGCCTTGAAGGCCGCGTGGGTGAAGACATGGAACATGCCCGCTGAGAACGCCCCGGCGCCAAGGCCCATGAACATGAAGCCCAGCTGGGACACGGTGGAATAGGCCAGCACTTTCTTGATGTCGTACTGGGCCAGGCCCATGGTCGCGGCAAACAGGGCGGTCAAGGCGCCCACCAGCAGCACCAGTGAAAGCGCGACGGGCGCCTGCACGTAGATGAAGTTGAGCCGCGTGATCATGTAGAGGCCCGAAGTCACCATGGTGGCGGCGTGGATCAGCGCACTCACTGGGGTGGGGCCAGCCATGGCGTCCGGCAGCCAGACGTAGAGCGGAATCTGTGCGGACTTGCCAATGGCGCCCACGAAGAGACAGCAGGCGCTCAGGTTGAACCAGAAGGTAGGCGTGGCCGTGTGGCCGAACAGCGTGATGGTGGGAGTCGCGCTGAGGTTCCGCACCATGCCCATCATCGTGTCGTAATCAACAGTGCCGAACAGCATGATCAGCAAAAAGAAACCGATCATGAATCCGAAATCACCCACGCGGTTGAAGACGAAGGCCTTCTTGCCGG
>JANOLT010000346.1:0-5295 GCA_031419915.1 Holophagaceae bacterium | reverse complement strand
CCATTGCCAGCAAGCTCATCAAGTCGCAGCTCATCCGCGAAGATACCGGCGCCGCATGCATGAGGCTCACCAAGCGCGGCGAGATCGCCCTGGCGCGGCTCGGATAGCCTGACACACATGCAGATCACCATCGCGCGCCCGAACAAGACCATGGGCCGGGTCGTTCTGGGGCCGCGGCAAGTCACCAACGGTTACGGGCGTATCGTGGCGCGGGCCGACGGATCAGGGCGCATCCAAGGCGCCCCGCTCCACCAGCCACGCTTGGCTGGCGGCCACGATCTTCCGATTGAGGTCGGGCCGGGAAGGATCCATATGGCCCTCATCCAGATCCAGGATCGTCTTGGGACCGGGTTTCAAGGACTGCATGAGCCTGGCGAAAGGCAAGGGCACCCGTTCGTCCTTCAGCCCCGTGAGGAAGAGCGTCTCCCCCTTGAGATGGGGCAGGTGGAGGGCCGGTTCCAGTGGGCGGATCACCGATCCCACGATACGGGACGCAAAGGGCCTCACCCACGCGGGTCTGAGGTCCGCATTCGCCGCAAGCAGGCCCGGTAGGTCCGCGCCTCCGTAGGCCATCACGAGGGTGCGGAACGGAATCCCCCGGACCTGGGCCACCCGTGCAGTGGCAGGCACGAACATGGCGCCGAAGCTGTAGCCCAGGAGGCTCACGCGCTGGGGATCGGCCCAGGCTTGAACGCGGATCCAGGCCAGCAGGGCGCAGACCTGGGAAGGAACGGCCAGAGCCGCGCGGCGGATCCGGGGGAGTTTGAACAGGGGCTTCCCGTCGTAGAGATCCTGGGTGGGGCGGGGGTAGGCGAAGGCGACCAGGGCATTGGGTCCGTGGGTTTCCACGTAGCGGAGGCTCTCCCGCCCCACGTCCAGGCCGCCCAGGATGACGACCACCGGAAGCGGCCTTTCCGGGCCCATGGGGAGGCTGAGGGCCACACGAATGGGCCCTTCCGGGGCGCCATCAAGCTCGTATTCCAGCAGATGGCGGGGCTCCCTGGTCGCGGTGAGCAGCGTGGATTCCTGAAGGGTTCGGATCACTAGAGGGGTGGTCGGCTGATCGAGAAGGGGCATCGGATCCCGGCGGTATTCCCGGGCCACCCAAAGCCCCAGCAGAGAGAGCGTCAGGAGGAGGGCACCGCCCCCCGCTCCGAGGATCCGCACCGCCCACCGTCGCATTGCCCCAGGCTAGACCTTCCGGAGGAGGAGTGCCAGCCGTTGTGAGTGGAGGAGCTAGCCGATCACTCCCTTCAGGAAGATAAGCCCTCTCACTCAACCCCCGCCGCATACGTCAGGTTCAGCAGGGCCATGGCGCGGGTCACCTTGCCGATGCTGTTCTTGGTGGTGTCGGTGTAGTGGATGCCGCGCGCGTCCAGGGCTTCATAATCGAAATTTCCCTGTCCGCTGAGGTCGAAGCAAAGCGCGCCCTCCTTGATCCATTCGGTGCGGATCTGGAACCCTGGCGTGGGTACGGCGCTGACGATGACATCAGCCACTTTGATGAATTGTTCCAGGTGCTTGGGGTTGGTGTTCTGGTGGCAAAGGATCGGCGTGGCTTTCAGGTTCGCCACCATGGCCGTGAGGGGGCGGCCGATGCGCAGGGAATCGTTGATGACGAGCACGGTTTTTCCGCTCAAATAGTTATCGCCGAAACCGCGCTTGAGTGTCTTCACCATGGCCCGGGCCGTGCAGGGCGTCATGCAGCGGCGATCCGTGCCGTCCATGCGCTTGCGGTACTTGTTCAGGTAACCGATGTTCGTGGCGTGCAGGCCCTCGATGTCCTTTTCGGGATCCACCAGGTCCATCACTTCGTCGTCCTTGATGTCCGCGTAGCGCAAGGGATAGAAGATGAAGATGCCGTGGGTCTTGTCATCCTGGTTGAGCCGGGCCACGGTCTTCACCAGCTCCATGCCGCTGCCCACCCTGATGTCCTTGGCGTCGATGCCCAGGTCCTCGCAGTCCTTCATCAACCATTTCTGATAGACGATGCAGCCCATATCGTCGCAGCCCAGGATCACGGCGAGGCCAGGGGAAAACCCCAGTTTTTTGATGTTCTGCCTGATGAGCTTGCGATAGTGGATGGAGGTTTCCTGGCAGTCCAATTTTCCAGTGAGCAGTAAAGACATTGACACCTCAACTTCCATTCTAAGGCACGCGCTGGTGGACCTGAGACTTGGGACTTATACCAACCCCACCGCTAAGCTGGTCCCATGCGATGGACTAAAGCGAAGCTGAAGGATCTGCAACAGCGACTGACTCTGGCCTATCCCGATGCCAAGTGCGCGTTGGACCACCGGGATCCGTTCCAGTTGGTGGTGGCGACGGTGCTCAGCGCCCAATGCACGGACTCGCGGGTGAACATCACCACGCCCGCGCTCTTCGCCCGCTATCCCGACGCCACCAGCCTTGCGAAGGCCAAGCCATCGGAGTTGGAATCTCTCATCAAGAGCACAGGCTTTTTCCGCAACAAGGCCAAGAACTTGATGGGTCTCGCCAATGCGCTGCTGGCGCGGCATTCGGGAAAGGTGCCTAATGACGCGAAACAGCTCGCGGCTCTGCCAGGCGTGGGCCAGAAGACCGCCAACGTGGTGCTCGCCAATGCCTTCGGAATCCCGGCCCTGGCGGTGGACACACATATTTTCCGTGTGGCCCGGCGCCTGGGGCTCTCAATCGCGAAAACGCCAGAAAAGGTTGAAGCGGATTTATGCCGGCTCTTTCCACGCGAGGACTGGATCGAGCTCCACCACCAGTTGATCTTTCACGGCCGCCGCTGCTGCGATGCCCGCAAGCCCGACTGCGGGAACTGCCCGGCGCTGTCGCTTTGCGATGTGGGACAGGGCAAGGCGATGGATCCGCATTCAGGTACGAGGTATGAGGTACGAGGTGCGAGGGATGAGAAAACGACACAGAAGTCCCACCTCGTACCTCGCCCCTCAACCCTCACATCCTGCCCCCAGCGGATCATCTCCCTGGTGCCGAGCGTGACGGAGCTGCTGGTGCAGTGGGGATTGACGTCGAAGCTGGTGGGCCGCACCCGCTACTGCATCGCGCCGAAGTGGATCCGCGCCACGGTGCCCGAGGTGGGCGGCACCAAGGACCCGAATTTCCAGCGCATCGCGGATCTGAAACCAGACCTGGTCATTCTCGAAAAGGACGAGAACTCGAAATCCGTGGCGGATGCGCTCACAGGCTTGGGCATAGCGTGGCTCGCCCTTGAAATCCGCTCCGTGGCGGATTGCCGGGCCGCGTGGCTGGCTCTGGGCAAGCAGCTCGGCGCGATGGAACAGGCGAACGCCCGTGTGGTGGCATTGAAAGCGCTGTTGAAACAAAAAACCGATGCAGGGCCACGAACGCTCACGCTGATTTGGAAAGATCCGTGGATATCCGCAGGGCCCGATACCTACGTCGGCGATCTGGTGCGCTGTGCGGGGTTCACGCCCATCGGTGCGGGACGTTATCCACGATTGTCCGAAGAGGAACTGGATGCGCTGGATCCCGATGTGATCCTGCTTCCCACTGAGCCCTACCGCTTTTCCAAGCGGCACGCGGCGGAGCTACAGAAGCGTTTTCCGTACGCGAAAATCCACGTCGTGGATGGCCAGGCCATGACGTGGTACCTGAGCCGCACGGAACTTGGGCTTGAGTGCTTGCGGGCTCTCCTGTGATCCTGGGTGCTTGCTTGTTGCGAGGTCTCCCATGCTCTACATACCCTTCCCTCCGGCCCAAGCGGCTCCAGCCCCAGCCTCTTCCGCGGATGCGGCCAAGGAGGCCAAGGATGCCAAGGCCGTCCTGAACGAGGCTCAGACCCGGATGAAGGCGGTGCAGGAGGCCTATACGCTGCACATTTCATTCGGGAAATCGCGCGCCAGTTTCGACCCACATCTCAAGCCGATGATGGAATCCTTTGAGGCGCGGCTCAAGACCGAAAAGCGTCCAGAGGTGCGGCAATCACTGCTGGTGGCCAAGCTTTATCTGGCTCCCCGGGCCGGAATCAAGGTCACGCCAGAACTCCGACAGGAAGTGGTGGCGGAAGTGCCGCCGACTTCATCCGCCTGGTCCCTGGAACCCCGGTTGCTGCTTTCCGCTGTGAGCGCACTCACGGATGAAAAGGCCGCCGATGCCTACCTAGCCAAGGCCCGGGAGAACCATGCGGACCCAAGCGTGCGCGGGCCTTTGGTCTACAACCAGTTCGAGGAGGGTTTCTACGATAAAAACGAGAAGCTCTGGAAGGGCGCATTGGAGAAGCTCGACAAGGAATACACCAAGGAGCCGTACACCAAGGAGGCTCACCGGATGCTGGAATACGCGGCGAAAACTGCCATCGGTATTTCGGCTCCCGCTTTCAGCATCCGAAGTCTTGATGACCCGAAGAAGACATTCACGAACGCATCATTCGCAGGCAAGTACCTGCTCATGGATTTCTGGGCTACCTGGTGCGGACCCTGCCGCAGTGAGATGCCGCAGCTTCATGCCGCCTACGGAAAGTTCAAAGGCAAGGGACTCCAGGTGCTGAGCCTGAGCTTCGATCAGAAGGCTGAAGACATCGCGCCCTACCGCGCGGACCCAACCCATGCCATGCCCTGGAACCACGCTTTTGTGGAAGGCGGATTCAAGAGCCCCCTAGCCGAAGCCTATGGTGTGCGAAGCATCCCCAAGCCCATCCTGGTGGGTCCCGGTGGGAAGGTCCTGGCCACCGAAAACGATCTGCGTGGCGACAACCTGGACAAGACGTTGGAGAAGTTTCTCGGCAAGCCCTGAAATAGGCTGTGGGCTATAGCTTCAGCCACGCCAGCATCGCTGCAGGCTTCTGGAAGCCAAGGCTGCGTTTCTTCTCCTGGCCGTTTTCATCGAGCACGAGAACCGTTGGGTAGCCGCTGATTTTGAGGCTCACCGCGAGATCCGGGCGCACCTTGTCGGTGTCAATGCGAACGGCAACCGCATTCTCGGCGATCCACTTTTGCACGGCGGGATCTGACCAAGTCTTCTCATCCAGTTCGTGGCACTGCGCGCACCACTCGGCGTAGATATCCACCAGCACGACTTTATGTTCGGCCTTGGCCTTGGCGAGCGCGGCCTCCAGGTCCTGATGGATCCACGCAGGCGCGGTGGTTTCCGACTTCCCGGCGCCAAGTTGGGGAAGCAACTGAACGCGGGTGAAAGCTTCCACAGCGCGAACGCCCAGGAGCACACCGAGCGCCAGGGATAGAAATCCAAGCGCCTTGAACACGTTTTGGACCAACCCCACGGCGGATTCAAAGGCACCCAGCACAGCCGTGGCGGTCAAAGCCACTA